>VXPQ01000025.1 GCA_009839485.1 Bacteroidetes bacterium SB0662_bin_6 | reverse complement strand
CGTAGAGCACGGTGTCTCCCGCCTTTACGGTCATCTCGACATGCTTGCCGTTCTCTACCTGGCCGGGACCCACGAACAGGATGGTGCCGCGCTGCGGCTTCTCCTGCGCCGTGTCGGGAATGAACAAGCCGCTCGATGTCTTCTCCTCGGCAGCCTCCGGCTGCACGACCACTCGGTCGCCTATCGGGGTTATGCTGGTCATGGGTTCTTTTTTCCTCCTTCCGGCGGAAACCGGACGATTTGGGTTGCGAAAAAGGTTGTGTTACGAAAAAGGGAACGCCCCGGCCCTATCAAACGGCGTGCCAATTTCATATTCTGCCGTCCTGACACACTCCGGCCCGGAGAAATACGGCATTTCGGGGCGGGCCAGAGCCCTTATCCTGACGAAAGGGCAGGCCACCCGCAGATGCCCCGGTTTTCATGTCTTTGGGAATTATATCTTTAGCTTGACACCCTGAACTTGACATCTATTCTTCCGTAGTCGCTGATGCATCCGTATCGCTTTCTTTAATCGCCATTTCCATTTCGTTTGCGGCTTCTTCCAAACCTTCCGCTCCATCAAGCCACGAATCCGTAACAAGTGAATACAACTCCTCTCCCATGTCGGGGTCGGCTCCCTCACTGAGCAATTCCCGCAATTCTTCCACTTTATTTCGCCAGTCTTCTATCAATTTCTCCGCTTCCACAACTCTCTCGCTCAAATCCAGCGCGTCGTTCTGCCATTCCGTGAGTTTTTCCTGCAATGCTTCTTCTTCGTCCCAATACATCTTTGCTATGTTCCAGCCGCTTATGAAGCCGTCAAATTTTATCGGCTCCCCCATTGCCTCAGTAGCCTTTTCCAATGCTGTCAGGGCTTGTTGTTCTGGCGCCGGCGCTTCTTGCGCTATCGCTTTTTGTTGCGACACGCCTACGACAAAGGCCAAAACACAAAAAGCAATCGCTGTAAAAGATCGTTTCAATTCCATGTTGTTCTCTTCTCTTTTACTGGTTTGGCAAGTTGAAGATATAAGTTTCTATTTTTCTCTTCAAACGGGCTGTCGCATATCGACATATCCCCAATTATTCTCCGCATATCATGCGGAGAAAGTGTCTGTCCTACTCTGATTAAAGAGCAGAATTCCGGCAGGCAGACTGGTTTTCAGCCCTTTTCAAACGGGCCGTCGAATATAGACATACCCTTTCGATTATTCTCCGCAAATTATGCGTAGAATAAGACTTGTCTGTCTCCTGACGAAAGGGCAGGGGGCCCAGGCCGTGCATAAGTCCGTGGGCGCGAAGGCGGTGCCTCAGCGGGTTTGCAGCACGAGGCGAAGGCGCGCGTGACGCGGCGGCATGGGAAATCCTCCGACGATGGTGTACTGCTCGTCGAAAGCGTTCTCGACCATCGTCGAAAGCCGTCCGCTGAACGGTCCGGCATTCCAGACGAAGCCTACCTGTGCGCCGACAACGAACGCCGGGTCGAGGCTGTTCTCTTTGTCCCCCGGCGTCGTGAAACGGCGATCCATGAATCGACCGTGCAGGTCTACGCTGACCCGTCCGAACTTCGCCGACACATAGGGCTTCACGAGGTGCGCCGGTAAAAAAGGAAGCCGCTCGTTATAGGCGGGAGAAGACGAATCCGACCGGTCGACGGCGTGCATCCAGGTATGCAGCGCCCCCACGGTCAGTTCTTCGTTCACGCGTGCGGAGATCGACGTTTCGATGCCCAGCGCCCGGGTCTTTGCCAGGTTTTTGGGCGACCATACGAAGCCGTCCTCGTCGTCGGGCGTCCATATGATTCTGTTCGAATACCGCGCGGCGTACGCAGACACCTCGAATTGCACGGCCCGCCCGTCAACCTGCAGGCCCGCGTCCGCCGAGTACAATCGTTCGGGCTTCAGATCGGGATTGCCGACGCCCGCCCAGAACCGATCATTGAAGGTAGGCACCCGAAAACCGCCGCCGACATTCGCTTTTACGAAGAGCGGGAATCGGTCGACCGGCTGTACATTGATTCCGAGGCGCGGACTGAGCGCCGACAGGGTGCGGTCGCTTTCGCGATAGGTATCGAACCGAACCGCCGGGTAGATCCGCCAGCGCCCGTACGCGCCCGCCGCCGAAACGAAAGCGCCCGACCTGAATTCGGAGACCGACGATTCCAGAGAGGGGTTATCGGCGGCGCCGTATCCGGCGGTAGCCCCGACGGATACATCCAGATGGGTTCCTGCAGGCAACCGGTACGCGGCTTCCAGTCTACTCGTCGTGGTACGCCCGGTAACGTCCTGTCCCCATACAGGGTGAGGGTTCAGGTACCGGAGTTTCCCCCGATGCATAAATCCGCGCAGCACAAGGGCCCCGGAGCCCAGCGATACCGCATCTTCCAGCCACAGGCGCGAGTGCGTATCCCATTGCTGTTCTCCCTGAGGTCCGAACACGGACGAGCCCGGAAGATGTCGTTGCCAATCTATGTGGAAGAATGCGCCGCGAAGCGTATGCCGGCCTGTGCGGCCTTGCAGCGTGCCCATGACGGACCAGCCCTCCCGATCCGAGTTTTCGCGCCGCATCTCTTCTCCGGCCTCCGTTTGGTACGGGAAATCCCCCTTGCTGCGGCGGTATTCCCCGGAAACGAGGCCGGATACGCTGCCTTTGCCGAAAGCCCAGCCCGCTGATGTCAGCAGTTCTCCCCAGGCCCCGACTTCCGTAGCCACGCTCGCACGCCCGCCTCCGCCCCGGGCGCCTCGCAGGTACACGGCGCCGGACATCCCGTCCGCGCCATAGACGGAGGAGGAGGGGCCGTGCAGCACCTCCATGGAATCGAACAGATGGAGCGGAAGCAGGCTCAGATCGAACTGGCCGGCTTGCGCATCGGACAGACGCATGCCGTCGATCAATACCTGTGTGTGCCCCGCCGCTCCGCCCCGGTGGGAGACGGTAGCCAACCCCTGTCCGTATTGCCGGATGAAAAATCCGGAGCGGGCAGACAGTATATCAGCGACCGTACGGGAGCCGGTGGCCGCGATTTCCGCTTGCCCAAGCACCGTGATGCGCTGCGGGGCCCGCGACGCGGGCACCCCGATCCGCGAGGCGGACACCGTGATTTCTTTCAGGGCGAACACGGAATCCGCGATCTGGCCGAACGATGCGGCCGGGTATCCGGAAAAAACGAATAGAACAAGGAGGGCCCAGTGAAGGGCGCGAAGGCGAGCGATCATAAAACATCCCGAAGTTTTATGAGGATCGGGATGAGCTCGACCCGGAAGGTAAGGATCGCCCGGCGAAAACCCGGGCAGACGGGCAGGAAGACCACCACACGAACCTCTGATTCCCGAAGGTTTGCGGCAGATAAGCCTGCAGGCAGGTCTCCTGGCTTGCCGCGCCCTACGACTTCCGGCTCGGCGTCTTGCCTTCCCATTCGAAGGAACAGTGGCGCGACGCGTCGTGACCGGTATATCGGCGCGGCTTACAGTTGCGGGTACAGCTCCGGAATAGCGCCTGCGGCGCGCACCGGATTCCCTGTTATCCAACCCTTATCCGACGAATCGGGGGCATGGAACCTGACAAGCGTATACCAAAGAACATAGACAGCATAGCAAGACACCGTGTACCATCGCAAACGAAGAATCTGCGAAGAGGCAACGGAGAAGCCGAACATTCTCCGGGAAAGGGTTCGGTATGTCCTTGCCCCGGCGTATTTTGCAGGGTGTCCCCCTCTCAGCCTCCCGAAGGGCGCTTCACGCCCGCACTGCCCCGAATCCGCAAGGGTTTTCCCCTAATTTCAACGATGCAATTATAATATCTTTTACGCACGAACGTGAAGCGCTGATCGAAGCGGTTTTGATCAGAGTATCCTTAACATTTTCTGCGTCTTGACCTCCTCTCGAAAAGGTCTTTTTGCTTTTTTCCGGCGATTCCGGAGCGCATCGGAAGCGCACGGCGGGAAAGCGGCCGAAAAACCGGTAGCGGAAAGGCCGCGCGCGTCACGCGCCGACATAGAAAAACTGGTCGGGATGCCCGTCCGCACGATGGAACTGTACGAGCAGGCTCTGCGGCACCGTTCCTCTCTTTCCGACACCGTCGGCGAGGAGCATACGGCTTCCAACGAGCGGCTCGAGTTTCTGGGCGACGCCGTACTCGATTCCATAACGGCGGAACATCTTTATCATCATTTTCCGGACGGCGACGAGGGCTTTCTGACGCGCTTGCGGGCCCGGATCGTCAATGGCCAGGCTCTGGCGCAGTTTGCCTCCGAACTGGGGCTCGGAGATATGATTGTGATGAGTGACGCCGTGGGGCGGGACGGAGGCCGTGACAGCACGGCTATTCTCGCCGATACGCTTGAAGCCGTCATCGCGGCGGTGTATCTCGATTTGGGAGAACAAGCGGCCCGTACGTTCGTCCGGACCAGGATGTTTGCACGACTCGATCTGAACGATCTTGCGCAAGTTCGGGACAATTATAAAAGTCTGTTGTTGGAACATGTGCAGGCGCTCGGATGGCCCCAGCCCCACTACCACGTGGCGCGCGAAGAAGGCCCGCCGCACGAGAGGACATTTACGATCGACGTTGTCTTGCACGGCGAAGCGTATGGCCGCGGCCAGGCGCAGAGCAAGAAAAAGGCCGAACAGGAAGCCGCTGCACAAGCGCTCAACCGATTGCGTCGCGAATCACGGGACGAGTAGCGCTTATCCTGTTACGACAATAACAACGCTTAGACGCTCCGCATACCTGTTTCAACCCACCATGCCCACCGCGTTTTCCTCTACCGACCGCTTTGCAGAGCGACACAACGGGCCGACCGAAGAAGACATCCGAGGGATGCTCGAACACGTAGGGTGTTCCTCGCTGGATGAGCTGATCGCCTGCACCATCCCGGCGGATATCCGTCTGGATGGAATGCTTGATTTGCCCGAAGCCCTCAGCGAACGGGACCTTCTTGTGAAAGCGCATGTGCTGGCCGACAGGAATCGCTTCGGCCGGTCATACATAGGGATGGGGTACCACGATACGGTGACGCCTGCGGTGATCCGGCGCAACGTACTGGAAAATCCGAACTGGTACACGCAGTATACCCCCTACCAGGCCGAAATCTCGCAAGGCCGGCTGGAGGCGCTTCTGAATTTTCAGACCGCCGTGGCGGACCTGACCGGGCTGCCTATCGCCAACGCCTCGCTGCTTGACGAAGCGACCGCTGCCGCCGAGGCCATGACCATGCTGGCCCGGAGTTCGGCCCGGCGGGACCCTCGCATTTTTCTGGTGGATGCAGCCTGTCATTCCCAGACGATCCGGGTGGTGCAAACCCGGGCAAAACCGCTCGGCATCACGGTGATTGTCGGGGACTGGCGCGCCTTCACGTTCGGCGACGAGGTGTTCGGAGCGCTCGTGCAGTACCCGACCACCGACGGAGCCATTTGCGACTATTCGGACCTGTGCGCGCAGGCGCACCACGCGCAGGCGCATGTGGTTGTAGCCGCCGATCTGCTCAGTCTGACGCTTCTGACCCCGCCGGGCGACTTCGGAGCGGATGTTGCGGTGGGGACCACGCAGCGATTCGGGATGCCCATGGGCTACGGCGGTCCGCATGCCGCCTATCTGGCTGCCACCGAGTCGTTCAAGCGCAAGATACCCGGACGAATCATCGGCGTGTCAGTGGACGCGCACGGAAATTCCGCCCTGAGAATGGCGCTCCAGACCCGTGAGCAGCACATCCGGCGGGCCAAAGCGACCTCCAACATTTGCACGGCGCAGGTGCTTCCCGCCATCATGTCCGGCATGTACGCGGTCTACCATGGGCCGGACGGACTGCGCGCCATTGCCGAGCGGATACACGGTCTCGCCAGACTGCTCGCAAATGGCCTGGATCGTCTCGGACACGAGATCCGGCATGCACATTTCTTCGACACGCTGCGCATCGATCCGAGGAGGGGTAGCGCGGAAAACATTCTCCGGAACGCCGGGCGGCACAGCGTCAACCTGCGCCGCTACGACGACGATTCACTCGGTGTGGCCCTCGATGAAACCACCTGCCTCGAAGAGGTGGATACGCTTCTGCATATCTTTGCCGGCGATCGGAACGGCGTGTCGGTGGGGGCGCTTGCCCCGGAAACGCCGGCTGCGTATGCGGGCCCCTTGCAGCGCACCACGCCATTTCTCGAACATCCGGTGTTCCACCGGTATCGTTCCGAAACGGAGATGATGCGCTACCTGCAACGCCTTGCATCCAGAGACTTGTCCCTGACGACCAGCATGATTCCCCTGGGATCGTGCACGATGAAACTGAATGCCGCCGCCGAGTTGCTGCCGATTACCCTGCCGGGTTTCAGTGAGCTGCACCCCTATGTCCCGGCAGATCAGGCAGAGGGGTACACCGCGTTGATCGAAGAACTGGATGCCTGGCTCAGCGAGATTACCGGCTTCGCACGCACCTTTTTCCAGCCCAATTCGGGCGCCTCGGGGGAATATACGGGTCTCCTCGTCATCAAGGCCTGGCACGAATCCCGAGGGGAGGGGCGCCGCACCTTGTGCCTGATCCCCGAATCGGCCCACGGAACGAATCCCGCCAGCGCCGTGATGGCAGGCATGCAGGTGGTCGTGGTCAAAACGGACGAGGCGGGCAATGTGGATGTGGAGGCGCTGCGCCATGCCGCGGAAGCGCATTCGGACCGTCTTGCTGCGCTGATGATCACCTATCCGTCCACGCACGGGGTGTTCGAAGAAGACATCCGGGAGATTATCGACATCGTGCACGAGCACGGGGGACAGGTATATCTCGACGGAGCCAATATGAACGCCCAGGTGGGATTGTGCCGCCCCGGCGATTTCGGCGCGGATGTGTGCCACCTGAATCTGCACAAGACGTTCTGCATTCCGCACGGCGGCGGGGGGCCGGGGATGGGCCCGATCTGTGTAGCGGAGCATCTTGCGCCGTTTCTGCCCGGCTCGCCGCTCCCCGGAGAGGGGGATGAAGAGGCTGCCGTGGGACCTGTGGCGGCGGCTCCGTACGGCAGCGCGAATATTCTGGTCATATCATGGGCATATATCGCCATGATGGGGGCGGAAGGGCTGGCTCGGGCGACGAAACTGGCTATTCTGAACGCCAACTACATGATGGCGCGTCTCGAAAAGAGCTACCCGGTGCTGTACAAGGGAGCCTTTGGCCGGTGTGCGCACGAATTTCTGCTCGATCTGCGTCCTTTCAGCCGCAGCGCGGGTATTTCCGAGCGCGATGTGGCCAAGCGCCTGATGGACTACGGTTTCCATGCGCCGACCGTCTCGTTCCCCGTTCCGGGTACGCTTATGATCGAGCCGACGGAGAGCGAGACGAAAGAAGAACTGGATCGTTTTTGCGAAGCGCTCGAATGTATCCGGGAGGAGATCCGGCAAATCGAGGAGGGGGAGGCGGATCCCGAGCAGAATGTACTCAGGAATGCCCCGCATACGGCGCGGATGGTCACGTCCGATACCTGGGAGTATCCGTATAGTCGGGAAACGGCGGCTTTTCCGACGGAATGGACCCGTGCGCACAAGTTCTGGCCCTTCGTGGGGCGCGTCGACGATGCCCACGGGGATCGCAATCTGGTTTGCACATGTCCGCCCGTAGGGGAATACGCCGGAGAGGAAGCGACCTGACGGACGGGTGCGGGCCCGCTGCCGGACTATGGATCCGAAACCGTCCGGGCAAGGTCCGGATAGTCCGTTATAAGCCCGTCTACCCCAAGAGCCTTCAGCCGCTTCATGTCGGAGACCTCATTCACGGTCCACGGGACGATCCGCATGCCTCGGGCGTGCGCGTCACGTACGGTAGATTCATCTACCAGACGGAAATAAGGGGAATACACCTCGGGCGTGAAGCCAAGCCGGTCAAGGATTGACGCAAGGTCTGTTTCTGACGCCACAAGCAGCGCCAGCTTCCAGCGGGCGCGGGTCCTGTGCGCAGCCTGAAGCGAACGTATGTCGAAGGACTGGACAGTGACGCGGTCCATGATACCCGTGGCGGTCACTGCGTCATGCACGAGTTGCGCAAATACAGGAGGAGCCGGCGTAAAGACGCTGTCCCATTCCGGGCGTGACTTGATTTCAATGTTGTATTGCAGCGGTTCAATTCCGTGTTCTGCGGTGTGCTTCTCGACTGCATTGATCACGTCCACCAGCCTGGGCTTTACGGCGGGCTGCTTTTCCTGGCGCGGAAAGTCGGGATGCCCGCGACTGCCGCAGTCGTATTGCGCGACCGCCTCGTAGGAAAGGCGAAAGATGTTGTGGCTTCTGCCGTCCGTAATGGCGCGGCCCGTTGCGTCGCTGCAGATCGTCTCCGACATCCATGGCTCGTGGGAGACGACGACCGTAGAATCCCCTGAGACCACGACATCTATCTCGAGTGTGGTTACGCCAAGGTCTACCGCAAGCAAGAAGCCGGCGGTGGAATTTTCGGGCAGCAGGCCCCGGGCGCCCCGGTGTCCCTGGATGTCGAAGGGGGGCTGAACCTGACCGACGACGACCTGTATTGCCAGGATCAGAATGACGGAGATAGTCATGGGATGCACTCCATTTTGTTAGGGATACTCTGACAAGTTCCGTTTTGGGTCGGACGATGCCGTTCCGGTGGTGGAAACAGGAGACGGAGTCCCGTATGGCGCGGGCAGGCAGGCGGCTACCTGTTGCCGCATCGCCTGGACTTGTGCTGCCACCCAGGCTTCGTCGCGTCCCAATTCCTGCGCAAGGATGCGCGCCACCACCGGCGCGGACGCGAGGGCCGCATGGCGGTTCAGCAGCAGAGCGGGAATGCGGCGCACAAGCACGTCGCTGACCGTGCGAGCCATTTCATGCCGCGCTGCCCAATGGACTTCGCCGCGGCGATAGGGCAAATCGGGATGCAGCCGTTCCTGCCCATTCTCTACTTCCCTTATGACCGCCTCGACCTCCGCCTGGTCCGACCCGTACGCCTGCAGGGTTTCCCCGTCCTCGCGGGGCTCTTGCCATCCGTGCAGCCGCAGATTGGCGGTTACGCACGGTCGAGCGTCCAGCCCGCCTACCCGGACAGCCGCGTTAATGACATCCTCGGCCATCTTGCGATAGGTGGTCCATTTTCCTCCCGTGACGGTAATCAGGCCTGACTTCGAAATGCGGACGACATGATCGCGCGAGATGGAAGCGGTATCCGACGTGTTGCCTGCATTGACAAGGGGGCGCAATCCGGCAAAGGCGCTCAGTATATCGGACGGAGCGATACGGCGCTCGAAATAATGGGCCGCATGGTCTATCAGATATTCGATTTCGTCGGCGCGCGGCAGCGGTTCGAGCGCCGGCGCGCTGACGGGGGTATCGGTAGTGCCCAGCAGTACGCGCCCATGCCAGGGGAGGGCGAAGAGTACGCGGTCGTCTTTTGTCCTGGGGATCAGAAGCGCGTGCCGGGAGGGAAAAAAAGATCGATCGAGTACAAGGTGGATGCCCTGACTCGGGCGCACAAGATCGGAGCTGCCGGGCTTGTCCTGCTTCCTGACAGCGTCCACGAAGACGCCGCAGGCGTTCACGACGGCGTGTCCGTGCAGATGCAGCTCCTGGCCGGATTCAAGATCGCGGGCTACGACCCCATTTACCTTGTTTTGTGCTTTGAGCAGTCCGACGACACGGGCGTAATTGACCACTGCGGCCCCGTGGCGAGCGGCCGTGCGGGCCAGAGTCAGGGCCAGACGGGCGTCGTCGAACTGACCATCATGATAAACGACGCTGCCGCACAGTCCGCCGGCCTCTATGCCGGGGAGTTCCTCCAGCGTCCGCGCCCGCGAAAGCAGGTGCGACTTCCCGAAGGAGCGGTGGCCCGCCAGCAGGTCGTAGGTCTTCAGTCCCAGGCCGTAAAACGGGCGTTCCCACCGGGAATAGGCGGGGAGCATGAACTTCAGATTGCGCACCAGATGCGGCGCATTGTCGCGGAGCCGGCTGCGCTCGCGCAATGCTTCACGGACAAGCGCTACGTTGCCCTGCCTCAGGTATCGGACGCCGCCATGGATCAGTTTTGTGCTGCGACTTGACGTGCCTTCGGCGAAATCGGCCTGTTCGAGCAAAACCGTCCGGTATCCGCGGGACGCAGCATCCACGGCGGCGCCCAGGCCGGTAGCTCCACCCCCGATAATGATCACATCCCATGGACGGTCTTCATCCCGGATATGATCGAGAAAGACCTCGCGTTTCATAGGCGCCATGAGCGGTTACAGGAGGGATAATGTGCGAGGCTACCACACCGGATCGGCAACGGGGAAGGCGGGGCGCAGCGTATGGCCTTTAAGCACAGTTAACCCCGCGTTGTTCGGCGTCGAAAGGGTTAGTGTGTCCAGTACCGCATGGTGGACGACCACAGGGTAGTGCTCACGCAACCGCCGGAGGGTTTCGCCCACTGTTTCCTCGCTATCGGCGAGTTCTTCGCGCAGCACACGATAAACCCACTTGTCTGTCCATAGGGCAAGTTCGTGGCGTAGCGCCGGGTCCTCGTCCATATTCTCTTCCAGTGCACGCTGGACAAAATAGTGGTCGCGAAGAGTAAGACCGATTGCGTCGTACAAGTCATTCTCGAAGACCTCCCGGCGCTCATGGCGCAGGGGATATCGCGCGGCCGGAAAGGCCGCGAGAAAGTCCCGGACGGTCCAGTCGCCGTCGGAAGTCGTGATGAGCACATCATCAGGAATCACGCGAAGGTTGTCGGTATCGGAGGCTTCACGCGCCAGGAATTCAGTCAGAAGATTACCCTGAGGTGGCCCCTCCTGGTACCAGTGCCATAGTTCTTCGCGCAGCAGCCTGTAGGATGCAGGCTTCAGGCGTACGTCAAGCGGCTTCATCATGGAACCGATAAAGGTTCGCGCCAGGACACTGGCCTTCTGGTGAAAGACTACCTGCTCGAACGTGGCGCGTGCGGTGGCGGACGGCGACACAGGTTCACGGCGCACATCGACGAGCTGCAGCAAGAGGTATTGGCCATGGTAGGGCACCGGCGCCGAAATCTCGCCTATCGGAAGATCGATGATCGCCGCCATCAGGTCCGGGTGCAGATCGTGGCTCGTGACATAGGGGCTCTCGAAGTCTGACGGATGCAGGTTCTGCTCATCATTGCTGGACACGAATTCCCGGATTAGCGCCGGTAATCCCACCCGTAATGCCTCATCGCGCAAACGATGCCCCTCCGCGGAGGACCGGGCCGGCAGATACCGCAGTTGAAAAGAAGTCCGATCCTGCTGCATGGCCAGGGTGATATCCTCGGGCGTAACGCTAACCTGATCGTTGACGTAGCGTTGGAATACCTGTTCGACGAGCAATTCCTCGCGCAGGTCCTCAATATTCCGCCTGACCTCTGCGTGATCCAGGAGCCCTCGCCGAATCCCCTCAAGAGCCAGGAGTTTCTCGTCAATTATGCGGCTCAGATATGCCAGCCTTGTGTTGTCTCCCCGATGCAGATGAGGAAACCCCAGTTCGTAGTTCAGGACAAAATCCCTGGCATAGATCGGCTCGCCATCTACCGTCGCGACAATGGCTCCTTCGGCCGATGATTCGGTAGACCCCGGGGCCGCGGGACCACAGCCCGAAGTCGACAGGAGCACACAGAGCAGGACAAAAAGCGCCAATCCACGCATCGTTTATTGTAGCAGAGTAACAGGTTGATAGACCCTGTACCCTTCCGCGTCCAGAACCAGCATATAGGTCCCGGAGGCCAGGTGGTCAATCATCCATGTCACATGGTGGGCGCCTGGCCTTTGCGGCGGATAGACGACCGCTTTTACCTCTCGACCAAGGAGGTCGAACACCTCCAGATGCACGGTGGACGGTTGGTCCAGGACATAATTGATATGGAGCTGATCAGCCGCCGGGTTTGGAAACACTTCCAGATGCAGGTCTGGCAACGGAACCTGGTCGGGCTTTGTGTCGCCGGCATGCAGCAGGATTTCCGACAGGGCAACACCGTATACAAAGGGGTAGAACGTGGACCACCCGACTGTACGCTGGTAATAGTCTGTACCCGACTCGGAATTCGTCCACAGGGTTCCGTCTGGCGAGAACGCAAGATCTTCGATGCCATGGGGGAACGTGATGCTGGCCTCCCAGACAGGAAGGGTACCAGGACGGAGGTCGGAACGCTTAAAGCGCAGCACTTCCGCCTCCCGGCTATTTCGGTTACGGGCCATGAAAACGTAGACCGTGTTGTTTACGGCATGGAAGTCCACCCCCTGTATCCTGCGCGGGATGGGATAGATGACGGGGCTCGCACTCTGTACGATCAGACCTGCTTCGTCCAGTGGATAGCCATACAGATAGGGCTGCTGCTGTCCGCCGGTCCGGTAATCGCCCACCCAAAGCGTGTCCTGGAAGGACGACACAAAAGAAGCCTTGCTTCGAACATTTCGTGTTCCGTGCGAATCCGCCAACAGATCTATATACCGATCGCCGGCCTCTTCGTATGGTGGAAGAATATAGCGTTCCACCGTTCCTTCCGAGGCGACATAAATGGCCTCGCCGACGACGGAGACCCCTCCAACGTGCGCCGTTCTCAGTCGGCCGTTCAGGCGAAATGTACGGCGCACGTGCCCCGTGGCGACATCAATCTCGACAACGATGGAACGCCTGGTCTCCAGCCGGTTGTCACGGGTCCTGTGGTAATAGGATACATAGACCAGTCTGGCCTGCCCGGCTTCGTCGCTCACTACGGCTGTGCCCTGCGGGATGAAGGCATCGTTCACATGCGGCAGGAAAAAGCGGCGGGTAACCGGCGTGGTATACGTGTTTATACGCTGGTCCATGGGGAGATTAAAGCTTCCCGGTTCATAGTCATGGAAAGCAGGCATGCCAAAGTAGGCGCTTCCATCGAAGGGCGGAGACGTGCCGAGATAGGACGGATGGGCCACATAGTCGCGCACTACAGCAGCGAAAACCAGCCCCGTAATGGCGCCCTTCAAATTCAGGTCATCCTCTGTGCCCGTGGCCTCTGTCCCCACGAAAAATGGCTGCGGTATGACGTAGGGCGATGCAATCGTTGCCGCCTTCGACTCCTCTGCGTCCAGTTTGCCATCGCGATATATCCTGAGAATCAGCGTATTCGAAAACGTGTACTCTGCGGTCGCTGCAATCCACACGTCCTGACCAACCACCACCTCTTCCGAACCCGCAATGCGGTAGGCTACTCCCCCGATGACCACCGTGAAATAGGGTATGCCTGTTTCCAGGCCGAGGGTAAATCCGTCGAGTGATCCGATGCGATTGCTGAGCAATGTGTGGTGATCACCGCGTTCCAGCAACCGCAGCCACACCTCGGCTGTCATTCGCGGACCGGCCGGCTGGTTCACATTTGTGCCGGCACTGCCTCGCATCGTGGATGATGTCCCCTCGAATTCGGCAGCCCAAACGGGATTGTAGCCCCAGCTATCCGGCCAGCGCGCCTGGCGTTCCCGCGGGTCAAGAAACGGTCCTGCCTCTACGTGCCGTGTTTCAACTACTGAGGATAATTCCGGCGATCCGGGCAGATAGCGAAAAATCACACCAGCCGCATCAACCTGTCCTGCAGAGAGCATAAGCACAGCCGCCGCCAGGTAGAGGCGGAGCCTGTTGCATCCGGGAATCATGCTCATTCTTGCATGTGAAGAGTATCACATCAGGAAGCCGTCCGCTGATCGTCCTGCGCAGACGACCGGCGGGCAGCAAGGAGCTGCCCGCCGATCTGAAGGACTACTTCAGCAAGACCATCTTCCGTACCAGATGCGTGTTGTCGGCATGCAGCACATAGAAGTAGATACCACTGGCGAGGCGATCGGCCTGGAAGTTGATCGTGTAGGTCCCGGCAGCCAGCGCCTGGTCGGTCAGCACCTGGACACGCTGTCCCAGCACATTGTATACTTCGACCCTTACATTGGTCATGTGCGGAATGGTGTACGTAATCGATGTGTTGGGATTGAACGGGTTCGGATAGTTCTGTTCGAGGGAGAATTCTTTTGGCAGTTCGTCTTCGGTAACTCCGGTCACCAGCGTGGAAGCGTCGATCCACATCGGCATAGTAGCCGCGTCAAAATTCCCGTCTCCATCAAAACCGCCGAGGTGCCCCGTGAATCCGTTCCCGGTGGCATCCTCCGTGGTTTCTCCCTGTCCCTCATCGAGGTGCCAGAGCGCCAGCGTCATTGCGTCAGGCTCGAACGGTTCCGTCTGCAAGTCGAAAGCATCGACGCCGGCATACCGATCGACCAGTGAGACACGTACCTCATCGATCATGCCGCGGAAGCCTTCATACCTGTCGTTCCACAGGTCTGAGGCGCCGTTGCCTATCGCTGCCTGCATCGAGCCCCCCAGCAATGGAACCTCCGACTCGATTTCGGCAACTTTTGCGCCGTCAATATACATCCGCATCTTGTCCGCAACATTCCACGTTACCGCCACATGATACCAGCGCGGGAAGAATTGTGTGCGGATGTCGTCGTTCTGGTTGAGATTGGTGGTATTGGTGCCGTCCTGCATGAAGAACAGGAGACGCCCCTCGCTACGCCGCCAGCCCACACCCAGGTCACCGGGATTGTTGCCTCCGAGATTTTTGCCAAACAGGTACGTCCAGTCGGGGTCATGGGTGTCATTCGTCAGGATCGAGTCGGGCCTGAACCAGAGTTCGATGGTACCCTCGTCCATCCGGATCGGGAAGAGCTGGGGAGCGTCGCGGATTTCAACGCGGTCACGCTCCCACCAGTTGAACGCCATCACGTAGCCCGTACCCCAGGGGTGGGGAACATCCTTGAATTCGTCAAGCCCGCCGACGCCGGCAATAGTTGCTGCCGGAGACCAGGGCCCGCCGCCGGTGGTCGAATGCTGAACAAAGGGATCCATGGCCAGGAAATTGCCGTCGGGCTCGCGCGTAATGGAATTATCCATGTTTGCCTCAGCAGCCGTATTCAGGGTAAACTCCCAGTCCACGTTACTTCCGCCGCTCATGATCGTCGGTGCGGTTCCACCGCTTGCACTGCCGAAAGCGACGTAGGCATCGTACGAGCCGTCAGCACTTACCAGTACGGCGTGGTCTCCCGCTTCATCCAGGCCATCGCCAAGACTGCCGCTGGCTGCAAAGACCCGCGACTGCAGCGGATCTGCATTGTACCCCTGCACAGCGGACACATCACCTCCCCCAAAGACGGCGACCAGCTTTAGCGGAGGGAGCATAAAGCCGTCCGGGAACGTGAACGTAAGGCCCCCGGGATCTCCGACGCTCCAGCCGGAGAGGTCAACGGACATCTCTTCACTGGTGTTGATGAGTTCGATGAATTCGTCTTGCATGCCGTCGACCGTGCCGTCGCCGTTGGCGTCGCCTGCCGCATCGGCAAGGATTTCGTTGATGACGATCGTAACGGGCGGCTGTGGCGGCGGTACTTGCATGCGGCCGTCTATAGTAAGGGCCGGCGAAAATGCATTGGTGCTCACTGCCAGATGCTGCACGAATGGATCCGGCACATTAACGTTGCCGTCCGGAAAGCGGGTCACCGAATTGTCCGCATTAGCGGGCGCAGCAACATCCTGCTCGATCTCGAATTCCGTACCTGCCGGGTACGTCTCCGGGGCGGGGCCCCCCGTGTTGGCTTTGCTTCCGTAGGCAAACCATGTATCATACGTCCCATCATCAGACAGGAGTATGATGATGTCACCGCCGTTGGCGAAGCCGTTCCCCACGGTGCTGTCAGCCTGAAATACACGCGTCATCATCGGATCCGCATTGTAACCCGGGACATTACTTACATCTCCTCCACCAAAGACAGCGATGATGCCGCGCGGCTCCACCATATATCCATCCGGAAAAACAAAGGCAATACCTTCGTCGTCCCCCAGCATCCACCCTCCGATATCAACTGCGGTATCGCCTACGTTCGCCAATTCGATGAATTCATCCTGTGACGAACTACGCGTGCCGTCTCCGTTGGCGTCACCGGCGTCTCCTCCTGGCGGATCGGCTAAAACTTCGTTGATGACGATGGAAAGCGGCGGCCGGACCTTGGGGACCATGTCACCGCCGGTGATGGTCAGCCCGGGCGAAAAGAGGGCTGAGCTTACCGAACTATGCTGTACGAATGGATCGGGATTCGAGATGTCGCCATCAGGATTTCTTGTAAGAGAGACATCCTCATTGGCCGCCGCATTTACATTCACTTCGAACTCGAACGTGATATTTGCGACCGCATCCTTGGTTGGCGGGCCCTGACCGTTCGCCGAATTGTAGGCAACGTACATATCCTCATTGCCGTCGGGCGACTGGATGACGATGTAGTCACCGCCGTTGGCGAAGCCGTTGCCCACGGTGCTGTCGGCCTGGAATGCACGCGTCATAAGAGGATCCGCATCGTAACCCGGGACATTCGAGACATCGCCGCCGCCGAAAATGACGAGCAGCGCCCTGGGAGGCATCATGTAGCCGTCCGGGAACGTGAAGTTTATTCCCTCATCGTCACCGACCATCCAGCCGGTCAAATCGAGCGTATCCGCACTGATATTGGCAAGCTCGACGAACTCGTCCTGCGAACCGGAACGCGTGCCGTCTCCGTTGGCGTCACCGGGAGCGTCAGCCGCCGGATCGGCGAGAAACTCATTCACAATAAGGCGTGGCGCCTGCTGTGCTACGGCTTGGCTGGCACATAAAAACATGCAGATGCAGGCGAGAAAGGGGAGGAATGTTTTCATGGCGCAATCGGTTTAGCCAAGGTGTAGTGTGAAAATTTGGGTAAGACTTTATACGTATATCGTAAACTAAAGAAACGAAAGATACCAGTCTCGATGTCAAAAAGACCGCAATTTGCATTAAGAGTGCGGTATTTGGGGGTGTTACAAAATGCTGACATTCAGT
This sequence comes from Bacteroidetes bacterium SB0662_bin_6, assembly GCA_009839485.1. NCBI lineage: Bacteria > Pseudomonadati > Bacteroidota > Bacteroidetes bacterium SB0662_bin_6. The sequence goes on along the minus strand of VXPQ01000025.1, from coordinate 95,809 downwards.
TTTCAGTTACGAAGAATTTGATTCTGTTGGGGCGGGTCGCGAAGTACCATGGATCCATCCCTGTTGCCAGGGCCCCAAAGCAGGTAACGGCAGTTCTGACAGGTCAACGGATCAGGGTGACGGTGAAGCGGTGGGTCGCGTTCAGAATACCCCATGTCGCATACGCATAGTCGATTACCACACCGACTTGACCGAACACGCGCCGCTGAAGTCCCATGCCGAGGGTGTACCCGCCGGTACGATCCGCCTCAAAATAAGACGCCACCCCTGCCCGAAAGGAAATCGTATCAATGAACGTGTATTCGAGCCCCGCATTGACGGCCTCGCTGTTATCCGAGGGATGCAGCAGATCGGCTGTAAGAACCATGCGGTGCATGGGAGCCTCCAACCGGTACGCGATTCCAAACCTGAACAAGAGTGGCAAAGAGAACGCATCCGTCTGCAGATTAACATTGAGCTTATCGTTGCTGAAGTTGATCGGATCGTCGTCGAAAGGCCTGCGCAGGTCTCGCCCCTTCAGTTGCATATCGCCACCGAAATTGGCAAGACTCGCAGCCAGACTCAGGCCCGGAAGGTTGGTGTCATACATCATCCCGAGGTCGAAAGCGTATGTGCTGGCTTTCTCGTGCCAAAGGGTCTGCTGAATAATCTTACCTGAGACGCCCGCCATAAATCGAGGAGTGAGCCGTGCGGCGTAGGTTAGCGTAAGAGCCAGATCGGACACGCTGTAGAACTCTCCCGTGCCTTCCGGCTGCAAGATGGTTCGTACGGGCGCCTGATCCACAATATCGAAGCTCATCACACTTAGCCCCAGAGCGCCGATCCGCGGAAGGGCCAGGACCGCCGCGACATAGTCAAGCCGGGTGTTGGCAAGCCATTCGGTATGGTCGAAGGAGACCAGGACCGTGCCGTCCAAGGCAACGGCGGCGGCGGGATTCCAGAACATGGACGATGCGTCATGAGGCAGGGCGACGCCGGCATTCCCCATAGCCTGGGCGCGACCTCCGACACCGATTTCAAGAAACGCAGCGGCACTCGTACCGGCGTTGGTAACGTCTTCAACAAAATTCACCGGCCGATCTACCTCCTGCCCCCATGCGACGATGGGAAGCAACGATGCCGTGACTGCGATGCACACGGCATACCGGGCTGCGCGTGCGCCAGTCCTCACCCATCGCAGGGCATCGGTTACGTTACAAGGGGATGGTACGTGACACATGGCCCTTACTTGATGAGGGTGAATTTCCCGATCCTGTTGCCTACGCCAGGCGCTTCAACATGGAAGATGTAGACGCCGAAGGCGACCGTGAGGCCGTCCTTTGATACAAGGTCCCAACTTTCCGTACCATCTTCCGCGGGCGCATCATGATTGATTGTCTGGACGAGTTTGCCCGCCATGTTGAAGATGCGGATTGTGCACTTCGGCGGCAGGTTAACGAAATCGATGCGCCGCTCGCCGCGGCCGGTCTGGTTGAAGAGGGGACGCTCCCAGGAAGCGCTTGCCACATACGGATCCGGCACGACATAAATATTGTCGAGATTGTCCCGCGCCAGCGTTTCATCAAAGGCGGAAGCCTGTGTGGTGAAGGTAATCCGGTCGAGTGATGAAAAGGGCTTGGAGACTTGCAGTGTATACACATCGCCCGGTTCCGGCATTATAGCGTCCTCTCCCTGTGGTGCCAGAAAACCAAGGCGCCACCCCAGGTTGAAGCGCAAGCCATCGACATCGAATACAATGGTTACGATGTCTCCGGCGCCCAGCAGGCCATCCGCATCCCCTGTTTCTTCGAACAGGAATTCGAAGGAGCGATCCGTGGTCGCGCTCCTGATTTCAAAGTTGACCGGGATACCCTGCTGGAAACCGAATTGCACGAAACTGGTGTCCACACCCGGTTCGGCTATACGTATTTCGATGTCCTCGGGCAGTGCGACGCTGCGCCCGGACTCGACCAGATCGATGTCAGCCTGTAGATTGCTGTTTCCTTGCGTCCAGCCGTACACGGTGGGTGCTGCAGCCTCCGGCGTAAATATCTTGAAGCGCATACCTTCCCGTATACGGGTTACCAGATCGAGACTGTCGAATCGAGTTGCCTCGTACACGATGCGTCCCGACAGCAATTCCTCGATACGCACTCCCTTCGTGAGCAAGGAACGGGTTGTGTCCGTGAAGGTGATTGCGTACTGCGCACCGTTCCGGATACTGTCGGGCACGACCACTTCGATGTCCACGCGGCCCGTGCCTGGCCCTTCGTGTTCGACATTACCCTGGATATCCCCCGCAATGAAACCCGCGCTCGGTGCATTGGGAACGACGACTGCCGTATTCCTGTCAAGAAACGTGACGTTGCCAACCAGGTCGGTCTGTATGATTTTTGCGCTCTCACTCGGAGCGATAGGAGTGAGTTTGTCTTTGTCGCTGAGGCCGCGGGCAAAAAAATCGACATCGTAACCGCCATCATACGAAACGACGGCGTAATAATAGGTCCGGCCGTTGTCAAGTCCTTCATCGACAAAGAAGTACCGCAGACCCGTGTCCTTGCCTACATTGTAGACTGCGCCGGACTCGCCGATCTGAATGGGGTGGGGACCCCTGAGGCCGTTTTTCAGATCAAACTGCATTATCGGCTTCCAGAGGGTCGGGTTGCCGAACGCGTCGCTGATCGTCTTGATCGAATTGAAAGAGGGGTCGGTAGACCGGTAGATCAGGTACCCTTCAAAGTCGCGTCCGTAGATCGGATCACGAGAGAATTCCGCCCGATTATCCCACATCAACGTTACCTTGCGATCCCCCGGCACCGCCGTCAGCGTAGGCTTGTTGGGCGGTTTCGCAAAAGAATAATCCGCGTCGTAGATGCGCTGCATCGTGCGCTTGTTGCGCAGGATATCATCTAAATCCCGGCCGAACAGGTTGGCGATGGCAAACTTCCGGGTTTCTTCCCGGGGTAATTCGAAGTACCCCGAGCCGTAGATAAAAGCCAGGTTGCTCGGCATCGAACCGCCAAATCGTCCCGGCTCCATTTCTCGCCATGTCCGGGCATCGTCACTTACGTTCCCGGCAGGGCGAAGCACAAAGCTGGTAAGACCAATCTGGTCCGATTCGTCGTTGTCCGTTTTTCCGAAGTTGGGCTCGCCCGCATCAGGCATTCCGTTGCCTTCGGTGCCGTCGCTATCGGGCCCCGGATAATCTTCGGCTTCGGGGCCGAGTCCATCCGACCCCGTGTCGTCCAGGATCGGCTCATCGGGATCCTGTATGCCATTCCCGTTGGCGTCCAGAAAGGCAACCCAATCCATGTCTTCATCCCCCGTCCACCAGACTCCTCTCTCGTAGGCCGGACGCAGCGCCACGTCGCCGAAGAAATTCTCAAAGGCCACCCGGTCATACCGGGAATCGATATACGCGTCGATCTGGTCCTGGCCAAGCAGCAGGGTTCCCCGTGGATTATCCTGCCGTTCGTCGATGACGCCGTCCTGGTCGCTGTCGATCTCGTCCAGAGGATCTCCGGGACTTTCCAGGAAGGCAAAGCCGAAGTAGCCCACGCCGGGGCGCCCGCGATTATCAATTCCGTCCCGGTCCCACATATAGACGATATCGTCAACCTGTTCGAAATCGGCAAAATCGTCGACAGAGTCGCCTTGCCCGCCTACAGCAGGGTCCACATACATGCCGAAGACGACACGCAGGAGCGGCTTGTGGCTGACGTTCTTGATATCATAGCGGACGATAAGTATATCTTCAGCCTGCACGGAGACCCATTGATAACCGCGAACCTTGACTTCAAGACCAAGGCCCCGCAGACCGACAGGATAGGCGGAAGAGTCCTGGGCGCTACCAGTGAAGGGATAGTAAGGAAACTCATCATTATTGCGGTCATCCATCACATAGTAGCTCTCCTGATCACCGCGGACAAACGATCCGAATTCCCCGTTCCACCGCCCGTCGCGGGAGCCTGGCAAGCCCGGATGGTCATGGGGCCAGTTCGCAGGCCAGGTCTCTTTCAGGTGGCTCATGGCAGGGTAGTTAAGCCTGTTGGCCCCTCCGGAGTGAAAATAGCCTGCAAGCGGCTCCCAGCCATAGGTATGTGATCCATCGGGACTGATGTCGAACGATCCGGGATTGGTGTAATTCTCCGAAACGACTTTAATCAGGTTGCTGTTGGCATCCAGCACTTCAGCCCCGGCCATCATAATGAATTCAAACCCGTACCAGGTTCCGGAACCTTTGGGCCATTCCATCTTGGGGGGCTCATAGCGCGATCCAAGATTGCCGAAATTCGAATAGCGGGTAAAGACCAGGTTGCCGTCATGGATGCCTGTCCGCCGCTGGTCCCTTCCTGCCTCGGGCCGCGTTTGGGCATGCCCGGGCCCAATGCCGACAAAGGACAGTAGCAGCCCGATCGGCAACATCCGCCCGAAAAGGGCTATCGCCAGACGCCGACCCGGCATTGTGACCACCTCGCCAGCGAATCCCACGGGGTGCAATTGCAGCCCGGCGAAAGCTGCGACGGTATGCATGATCCGATTCAGAGTCGCTCGCATGGTCAAAAATTGAGTTCAATACCCGCGATAACACGACGCGGCTCGGCATAGAAATCCGGCCGGAGGTCAATCTCGTGAAGGGAAAAATTGGGGTTTTGCAGTAATATCTCGGTTTCTCCAATGGTGCGATAGGGGTGTGCCGCGTTACCGGTGCTCGTATACACCCGGTCGGTATTTAGCTTGTCAAGGATGTTGTAGGCCTTTACAAAAAACTTTACTTGCACCCCGCCCCACTGGAGGCGCTTATTGAAGTTCAGGTCAAGGCTTACCTGCGAGGGCTTGCGCTCACTGTTTTCGAATTGCTCGGCAAGCGCACTGCCCGGATCCGTTGGCGTGTAGGGCTGGCCTGTATGATAGCGGCCAATCAGGCTGAGAGTCCAGTTATCGGGATTGCCTATGATCAGCGTGCCGTTGATGGTGTGGCGCTGGTCCCAGTCAAGGGGGAGAACTTGCTTCTCGCTTTCCCGCGGCGGGTTTGTCTGGTGATCGAAGAATACCGCGTTTGGGTCGGAGGCGTTGCCGCGCGCTATCTGGTAGCTGTAATCTACCGTAGCCCCAAGGTTGTCCTGGTATTGTCTGATGAGTGACAGTACCATACCGCGCGTGTTGCCATAGTCCCTGTTGATGTAGCGTGCATAGATTTTCTTATCTCGTGTAGTGATGATCTCCTGGCCTAATAAATTCTTGATGTCTTTATAGTAGACGGTAAGCTCGAACTTCCATGCAGGCGCAATGGCCTGCTGTAGCCCTAACTCATAGGCTATCGTTTTTTCCGGCTTGAGGTTGGCATTTCCCATCAGCGTTTCCAGGTCGCCCAGTTTCACCTCGAACTCCGAGTTGGTGAATATGAATGAAAATCGTGGAATCTGGAAGAAATGGCCGTACGATACGTGCAGGACCCCTGACCTGGAAATCGGAAATGCAAGTCCGATACGGGGGCTGAGCTGGTAGCTCACTTCCGATGCGCCAAAATCCGTGGCCAGACGTATGCCGTCTTCCGGGTTTGTGATTGCCTCCGGCTCGACCGGGATGCGGCCATTCGGATTCCAATGGTCGAACCGGAGGCCCGCATTCAGGATGATCTCGTCGATTTCAATCTTGTCCTGCAAATAGGCCGAAAGTTCGCGTGGCGCCTGGGTGTAGGCATCATTGCCCGCAGTGTTGGAGGACGGGATGCGGAGGTCCGGCTCATCATAAACCGGGCCATCCGAAATAGTCACCAGATCTCGGGTATTTATCTTGTGACGTCGGTATTCAATCCCAAACTCTATCAGGTTGAATCGGTCGATCTGGCTCGAAAAGTCTGCCTTGGCAAGATAGAGGTCTTGCGTAGTCTCGGCGTTTCCGTTACTGGTTCCTCCAAAAAGGAAACCGTTGGCTCCGTACGCGAGACCCTGATAGCGCAGATCCAATGGATCCTCAAAGAGGAAGCTTGTCCGTTTATCGCGCTGGAACGACAGGGCCATCCGGTAAAACATGGACGTGGTCAGGGTGTGGGTCAACGACAGGATATGGTTCTGTCCCCATTCGGTGACCTTTGGTTGTCCATCCGGTGCAAATCGCCTGCTATCCTGGTAGTACTTGCGTTGCTGGTTGCTGAGAAACAGGGCATAGCCCACCTTCAGCGCCTGAACCGGGCGAGCAGACAGAGAAGTGTGAAACGCGTACTTCTTTCGTGGATTCATGGGCACATATGCGCCGTCACCCGTCTGCAGTGAATCCGGTACGCGAATGCCTACCAGCGTCTCCTGGTCAGTTGATGTCTGTCGCGCCTGGTGGATGAAGTCCTGAATAGGGACAGTATCCTCGATACGCATGCGGCGCTCACCATAGAGCCATCCATCAGAATTAAGCAGGCGCCCGTTGACGAAAAATGAGCCGGCGGGTAGAAACGGGATCGGGCCGCCGAAAGTAAATTCGCCATTCAATTCGGTCAGTCCGGGAGTTGCAACCTTTGGAAATACGTCGTTCTTCGAGGTAAGGTAGCTGCCTACATGGAATGAACTGCTCCCCTCGAAAGTCGACCGCCCTTCTTTCGAGACGATGTTGATGATGCCGGACTGGGCCTGGCCGTATTCGGCGTTGAAGGTACCACTGATAACCTGCAATTCCTGGACCCAACTGTTTTCGATCTCTATCTTACTGCCACCGCTAAACTGGTCGGTTACCGGGATGCCGTCAATCATGTAGGCTACCTCACCGTGGCGCCCTCCGCGAAGATGAAGGCGCCCCGACGCATCATAAACAACACCGGGCTGAAGCTGGAGCAGGTCCTGTAATTCCTGGACCGGAAGGTTTGCAATGGACTCTGCGGAAACGTAGGAGGCCGAAGTCGTACGATCCATCTCTATGAGTGGACGTTGTGCAACGATCACAATTTCTTCTCCTTCAATGACCGTTTCCTGTAATTCCAGGTTTACACGGGTAGTCCGGTCGGCGGAGACTTCAACATTTTCCACTCGAAATGTGGCGTAACCAATCATGGACACCACCAGTGTGTATGTCCCCGGTTTGACGTTGATTATCGTATAGTATCCGTCATTGCCGGCGGCAGCGCCAAGCGTTGTGCCTTCGATTATAATGGTGGCGCCGGGCACAGGAGTGCCCGTATTTGCGTCCACGATGCGGCCTGCAATCTTGCCGGTCGTACCGAACACAAGATCCTCTGACACAGGCATTGCCTGGGCTGGCAGCAAAGTCAATACCAACAGAAGCCCTGCTGCCGACCATGTCGTGGGCGTTGTAAACGGCCGAATCAGCTTAGCCATGGTACATCGAAGATTGTCCGGGACAATAGATGCAGGCTCCTGGCCGTAATTCCGCGATGTGCTACCTGAACTCTTCCGCCCACGGCCGCCACCGTAAATAACGCCTTGTGGTAACCAAACACAACACTTGATAAGCGGAAGTTCGACAACCTTGAGAATGTTCTTTATAGATGGCAAGTATCCGGCGTCTTGCCGATAGCCTGTGCGCGAAGTATTTTTATTCGGGGTCGTCGCGCGAATTTCTGTTGGCGTCACGCGGCTCATTCATCAGCGCATGACAGTCGCTTAAAGGACGGCATACATCCATGGCCGGTAATTCGGTGGAAGGCCGGACGATTCTGATCGTGGACGACGAACAGGATCTGCTGGATCTTCTGAAGTACAATTTCGAGAAAGAGGGTTTTCGAACCATTGCGGCGCTCGATGGCGCCGAGGGGCTGCAACGCGCCCGGCAAGACGACCCGGACCTCATTGTACTCGATATCATGATGCCGGAAATGGACGGCATCGAGGTATGTCAAAGGATTCGCCGGGATGCAAATCTTCGCAGGAAACCGGTCATCATGCTGACGGCCCGCACCGAAGACCGGGATTACATCGAGGGGCTGGATGTGGGGGCGGACGTATACATAGGAAAGCCTGTTTCGGTACCCGTACTCATCAGTCAGGTCAATGCGCTGCTCCGGAGTACGGGGCGTACACAGAATCCCCCGGACATTTTGCATCTGGGTGCGCTCGAAGTAAACCGCGCCCGCTATCTTGTGGTGCACAAGGGCGAAGAAATACGGATGCCGAAAAAAGAATTCGATCTCCTTTATTTCCTGGCTTCCAATCCGGGCAAGGTGTTTCGCCGGCAGGATTTACTCGATGCCGTCTGGGGGCGCGATGTGTATGTGGTGGATCGTACGGTGGACGTGCATGTGCGCAAGATTCGTGAAAAGTTCGGCACCGGACTCATTGAAACCGTAACCGGCGTAGGGTACAAGCTGAACGTGTACTGATGCATCGTATTGCGACGAAGACGGCGTTGACCGCAGCGCTTCTGGCAGGAGGAGCTTGCCTGCTGGTTACGCTGTTCACGCGCATATCGTATGTGTGGCCCGTATGTGTGGCCGCCGCGGTAGGGATGGCCATGTACTTCGTGATGCACCGCACGGTTACGCAACGCCTCCGGAATGTGTATGATGCGCTGGGCGCGATTCGCCGCGAACAAGGCTACGCGGAAGCGCCGATCGACAATAGCGGGGATGAGATAGATCAGCTTATCCGCCGGGGGGATCAGACCCGGCACGCGGTCAGGAATCACATCGCCGATCTGAGCAGGGCGGATAATTACCGGCGGGAATATGTAGGCGATGTTTCCCACGAAATCAAAACTCCGGTGTTCGCTATCCAGGGGTTTGCCGAAACGCTGCTGAGCGGCGCCCTGCAAGACCCGGAAGTCAACCGCGGATTCGTGCAGAAAATTCTGCACCATGCGTTCCGGTTGAATGCGCTCGCCAAAGACCTTGGGGAAATTTCACGCCTTGAGACGGGAGCGTTCCAACTGGACCGCGAGCCGTTTTTCGCGGGACAGATTTTTGACGAGGTCAAGGAATCGCTCGAACACGCGGCCCGAAAAAAGAACATTCGCTTGCGCAGCGATATCCATCCCGGGGCGGAATGGGTGGACGCAGACCGCGATCAGCTCCGGCAGGTGCTCGTCAATCTGGTCGATAATGCCATCAAGTACAACAACAACGGCGGATATGTACAACTCGCTGCCCGCCGGTCGGAGGAGTTTGTGCGCGTATCCGTGGAAGACAACGGCATCGGTATGCTTCAGGAAGATGTGCCCCGGGTGACGGAGCGCTTCTTCCGCGTGGACAAGAGTCGGTCGCGCGCGCAGGGGGGAACCGGTCTGGGTTTGTCCATTGTCAAGCATATCCTCGGGGCGCATGGAGCAGCGCTTGACATAGAGAGCACCCCCGGTTCCGGCTCGACGTTTTCGTTTTTACTCCCTGCCGTCGAGCGGCCGGTTCTCTCCGAATAGCGACATAAAGACATTTCTGCATGCTGCGCAAGGCCTACGAACTTACCCGTCCGCAAAAGCTGTTCGTCTTTTGCGCCGCTGTGTTCCTCACAGCCCTCGTGGTGGCTGAAGCGACTGCGGGCAAATTCTTCACGGCATTCGATCTGCCCCGGGGCATTGTCATTTTCGGGGTTACGTTCAATGAAGTGATTATGACCGCCGGGGTGATCGCCTTTCCCGTCACGTTTATCGTGACGGACCTGATCAACGAGTACTACGGCAAGAAGGGCATTCGCTTCGTGACTTTCGTGGGCATGGTCATGATCGGCTTCGAGTTTGCGTTGCTGCAGGTGGCTATGGCCGTGCCGACAGCTCCTTCTTCGCCTATCTCCGACGAGGCGTTCACGACCGTTTTCGGCACGACGGGCCGGATTATTTTCGGCAGCATGACTGCCTATCTGGTTGGGCAGCTCGTAGATATCCATCTCTTCCACAGGCTGCGCAAACTTACCGCCGGGCGCATGTTGTGGCTGCGCGCCACCGGCTCCACATTCGGCTCCCAGTTCATCGACACCTTTGTGGTGCTGGGCGTGGCCTTCTGGGGGCAACTCAGGATTCAGGACATTCTGGCGATTACGCTTTTCAATTACGCCTACAAGTTTATCATTGCCGTCGTGATTACGCCCATCATTTATCTGGCGCACTGGGGCATGGACCGGTATCTGGCCCATGACGGCAAAGACACATCTTCGGGGGATGCTGCTGCCGCGATAGCCGGCCAGCCTGAAGGGGCGATCCGGGCCGGATCGAAGAAGGACGGGTTCAGTTGATTTCCGCCACTTCGTTGAACGTGCGGTTCACGAACGAGAGCCACCCGTGCGGGTCGTTTCCTTTTTTGACGACGTCGAAAAAGGCTTCCTGCAGTTCTTCGGTGACGGGTCCCCGCCGCCCGCTTCCGATCCGGTGCTTATCGACCGTGCGTATCGGCGTCACCTCGGCTGCCGTGCCCGTAAAGAAGAGCTCGTCGGCGATGTAGAGCGCCTCCCGGGGGATGCGCGTTTCGACGATTTCGTACCCGCGTTCCCGGGCCAGGGTTATGACCGTGTCGCGCGTAATGCCGGGAAGGATGGACAGCGCCAGGGGCGTCGTAAGGATTTTTCCGTCGCGAACCAGAAACAGATTCTCGCCGCTGCCTTCTCCCACATGCCCGTCGTAGGAAAGCATGATGCCTTCCACGTACCCGTTCAGCACCGCATCCATTTTTGCGAGCGAGGCGTTCAGGTAATTGCCCCCGGCTTTTGCAAGTGCCGGAAAGGTGTTCGGAGCCATGCGGTTCCAGGAAGACACATGAACATCCACTCCTTCGATGAGCGCCTCGGGACCGAGGTATTTTCCCCATTCCCACACGGCGATAACCGTTTCGACCGGGTTGTTCAGCGGATTGACGCCCATCGGTCCTTCTCCGCGGAAGGACAGCGGACGGATGTAGCATTCCCGCATGCCGCTCTCACGCACCGTCTCGAGCGCCGCTTCCACCAACTCGTCGATGGAGTACGGAATGTCCATCCGGTGAATTCGTGCGGAGTCGACCATCCGCCGCATATGCTCCCGCAGCCGGAAAACACCCGGGCCGGCATCCGTGTCGTAGCAGCGAATGCCTTCGAACACGGAGGATCCGTAGTGCAGGGCATGGGTCAGCACATGCACTTTGGCGTCCTCAAACGGCACCAGTTTTCCATTGAACCAGATAGGGTGTTTGGTCATGGGATACGCAAACAGAAAGGATGGGAGGACAAGCTCCCTGAAAAGTTTTTCGACGCCGGGCGCGCCATGCAAAGGATTTGCAAAAAATGCGAACCGGCAGGGTACTCTGCAACGAGAGAACGGTTCAAAGGTTCTTTTCGAATCCGTCGCGTTTTTTAAGAAACCTCTGATTAAATCGACAAAGTTCAGGGGTTGCTTAAGCAATGATTGGGTTTTGGAGCGCGCAACAAGACCCTCGCGCATGCGGATTTAATCAGAGCTTCCTTGAAAGGCGAATTTCCCGATGGTCCAGAGTATCTTCACCGAAGCCTTGATCGTCCCCGAAACGGAACCGGTTACCTTGGATACACCGACCCGACGGCGGTACGATACGGGCGTTTCCCGGCAGCGCAGCCCGGCCCGCACAGCCTTGATCTGCATTTCGACCGTCCACCCGAACGTCTTGTCCTGCATGGCGAGTTTCTCCAGCGCCTCGAACCGGATGGCGCGGAACGGCCCGAGATCGGTGAACCGGACGCCCCATATCCACCTGATCAGGGAGCAGGCCACATAGTTGCCCATCAGTGCCTGGGGCAGCATGGCCCCCGGTTCCCGGTCGCCCGTCATGCGAGAGCCGATGACGAAGTCGGCCTCGTTACGGAGGATCGGCGCCAGCAGCTGCGGCATTTCGCCGGGGTAGTCGCTGTGGTCTCCATCCAGAAATACGATAATGTCCGGTTGCCGGCTGCGGGCATATTCGATTCCCCGGAGACAGGCCCAGCCATATCCCTTGCGGTCCTCACGCAGGACGGTGGCGCCTGCCGCCCGCGCATGGCGTTCCGTTTCGTCCGTGGACGCATTGTTCACGACAATGATCTCTTCGACCTGGTCGCCGGGAATGTCCCTTATGACGCGGCCGATGGCGCGGGCTTCATTGAAGGCCGGAATGATGACCAGCACACGCGGGTTCTTCGTTTCGATCATAGCCTGGTCATCGTTCTTGTTGTGTTGGGGTCCGGTAGCGGCCTTGCCGGCGGTTGTGCGTCTGCGGAAGTTACTGCCGGGTGATGCCTGATTGCTCGCCGACTTCCCCGGATTGCGTCATCTGGAAGGCCGCCAAATGTACAGACGAAGTTCCGGATCGGGGCTCGATACGGCCACAGCGATGACATAGGTTCCGTCCGCGCGGCTTCGGACGTCCAGGTCCTGCGGAAAGAACGAGGCGTCCCATGCGTGATCAGGTTCCGTCAGGCGGTGTACGAGCCGCCCCGTCCGGTCGAAGGCGTCGATGCGCAGCCAGCCGGCGCGCAGGTTCAGGACGAAGAGCAGATCGTTTTCCGCGGCCGCCGAAGGAGTCAACAGCGGCGCCTGGTGGATTTCTCCCAGCATCCAGGAGCGGCTGCGAGCCAGCATCGGTGAATCGAACCCATGCAGCGCAAGCGTGTCGAGCATCCCGTCTTGCGCGATCACATCCGCCACAGGGCGAAACCCGGAGAGGCTCAGGAGCGAATCGCCCCAGAACCGGAGCATCCCTGCATGCCGCCAGTGCGGCCCGGGCAGAGGCTGGCGGGTCGTTACGTTACCGGATGCGTCGATCCCGGCGACGAACCCTCCGGCCTCCGGATCGACGCGCTTGTAGTAGATGGCGCCGTTTTCGGGATTTCCCCCGAAAGCGCCGTACACCAGCGCGGTTTCCGAGCGTTCCGGATCCTGTATCGGGACGGTTCCTGTCGGCGCGCCGCGGACAAAAAAGTGCATGGCCGGTGCTTCCGGTTCGAAGACCGCCACCGTGTCTTCATGTATGCCGGCGAGGTAGGGAATAGGTGGCGTGGCAAAAGTGTCGATCGGCGCCCCGCCCGGATCGAAGACGAACACGAGCGCCTGTTCCGCATCGCCCAGATAGACGGGGCCGTTTGTGGCGGGGCCGAATCGTACGGTCCGGGGATATGCGTCTCCGCGCTCGTCGCCGATGGAACGGGTCCATGCCAGCGCAAGCGTGTCCATCGGGATCGACGAGGCCAGTGCGCGGGAGAGGGAATCAGCGGGCGTCAGCGCCGTAGATTCCTGGCGCCGGCAGGAATAGGGAAGGCAGCCGGACAGAAGCAGCAGCGCGGCGGCCGCGAAGGTGCGAAGACGATGTCCGTTCATCCGGACTGCCGGCCAATGCGCATCGTCACCTGCTGGATCGATCCGTTGCGAAAGACGCCGAAGCGGACCTGGTCCCCAGGCCGGTAATCCTGCATCTTGCCGCTCAGATCTTCGTGCCCCTGGATGGTTTCCCCTTCCATGGACACAATCACATCGTAGGGTTCGAATCCGGCCTCGTCGGCCGGCGAATCCCGATCTATGTCACGCACCAGCACGCCCTGTTCGGACGTCATGCCCAACGCCTGGGCAATGTCCGGACTGACTTCGGAGACGTACAGCCCGGTGTAGAATGCCCGATCGACGCGGCCGTGCTCGCGGAGTTCGTCGACAATGCGCTGCACTTTGTAGGCTGGCACGGCGAACCCGATGCCTATCGAGCCCCCGGTCCGGCTGTAGATTGCCGTGTTCACCCCGATGACCTTCCCGACGGCATTGACGAGGGGGCCGCCGGAGTTGCCCCGGTTGATGGCGGCATCCGTCTGGATCATGTCCCGGTACACGCGCCCGTCTCCGGGCGATTCGAGGTTGCGCTCCACGGCGCTGACGACGCCGACGGTGACGGTTGGCTGGGCCGCTTCGAAAAGGCCGAAGGGATTGCCCAGCGCGATGACCCATTCTCCTGCGAAGGCGTCTTCCTCAAGTTCGAATGCAAGGTAGGGCAACGGATCCCCCGGCTCCACCTTGATCAGGGCGATGTCGGAAACCGGATCAGAGCCGATAAGGACGCCTTCCAGGGCCTTGCCGTCCGGAAAAGCGACCGCGATTTTTGTGGCGTTGCCTGCGACGTGATCATTGGTGACGATGTAGCCGTCGGGCGAGATCACGAAACCCGAACCGAGATTTTCCACCTCCTGCTCGAGTTCCTGCCTGCCGAAGAAGTATTCGAACAAAGGATCGGAGAAGAACGGATCCTGATACCGGACCTGTTCTATGACATTGACGCTTACCACGGCGGGGGAGACCGTCTCCACGGCGCGGGTGATGGCCGTTTGGCGCGATGCCTCGATCTCGGCCTGGACGGCCCCGGCGTGCAGCACGGTTTCCGAATCTTCGGCGGCGGTTTTCTCCGCAGTCGCGTCTTGTTCCGGAACCGCCTGGGATAATGCATTGTGCTTGCACCCGAATGTACTCAGGAGCAACAGCATGCAGCCGAGAAGGCGCGGTATGGCGAGAGAGATGGTCTTCAAGCGTTTTTCCGGCGCTTTAGCGATGCAGGGGGTGGGGAAACGCAGGGGGAAAGCGCATAGGCCCTTGATTTGCCTGTTACGAGATCGTCCGGGGGGTGGTTTCGGAGAAATCACCCTGCGGCTACATCCCAAAGCAGCCGTAACGCCACGATGCCGGCCAGTGCCGCAAACAGCAGTTGCAGCATGCGCTGGTTGAGGCGGTGCGCCGTGCGTACGCCCAGCTGGGCCGTAAACGTAGCAGGTACTGCCAGAAAAAGACCTCGGATGGCGTCCACATACCCGAGCGTGAGTTCCGGCGTGTTCGCTCCCTGCCCCAACCAGCCGTATGCCAGAATGCCCGCCAGTGAAATGAATACGATGGTGGCGCTGGAAGTGCCGGTGGCTATATGCATCGGCAGGCGCAGGAAGTGGTTGTACGCCGGTACGAGCACCACCCCTCCCCCTACGCCGGCAGCCGAAGCAATGGCGCCCGCTGCGGTTCCCGTGCCCGCAAGCGTGCCGCCTCCGAGCCGTTGCGGGTCGAACACATCTTTTTCCGGCTCGGATTCGAAACGCACCACCATACGCACGACCAGTGCGAGCAGGACGATGCTGAAAACGATCTGGAATGCCTCGCCGTCGTACCAGGGTCTCGTGGTGATCCAGCGGGTCATGATCAGAACGATGGCGGCGCTGAAAAGACCGACGATCACGGCCACTCTGGACACGACCGCCCTTTTTCCATACTGCACCCAGGCGCTGGCGCCGGCGGTGATCATCGTGCAGAACAGACTCGACCCGATCGTAAGGGGCGCAAGCGCCTCCGGAGAAACGCCTATCTGCTGGTAATAGAAGAAAAGCACCGGGGCAAAGATGATGCCTCCGCCGACCCCGAAAAGCCCAGCCACGAATCCTCCACCGAGGCCGGCGGCTACCAGAATCACCAGGTGGACGATATCCATGACGGATAAACCGGTTGAGTTGACCGAGCGGGCGCCGCCTTGTTAAGCAGATCGGACGGGCGCCGCCCTGTGCTGTTTAACGGGGCGCAAGTATCCGGCGGTATGCGGGAAGGTCTTCGAGCAGATGTACGGCGGCCAGAATTTGGGCGTCATGGTCGAAGGAGGCGGCAATCTGCGCCGATTGCCCGAAATACCGGGCCAGGATCTCTTCGCGAAGTTGTTTTTTCAGGTTTTCGCTGTGCCGTTCGAAGGCGGTCTGCTTTTCGAACAACATGACTTCCCGCAGCGCCTCCATTTCGTCCTGCGCCGATTCGTATCCGTTCTCTGTCAGTTGAGCGTCCAGTGTCTGGAGCGCGTGTTCCGCGTCGGTCCGGTAGGTGAACTGTTCCTCCTCCAGCCATGCCGCAAAGTCGGTCAGGATGTCATCGGACACGGTAAAGCCGGGCGGGATCGAATCGTTGAGGGCGGCGAAATGGTTCGCATAGAAGAAGAAGGCAGCCCGGCGGACGAGCGCTTTCTCCAGTTCGCTCTCGGTTTCGAGCGGCGCCAGGCGGTCCGGCTCCACCCCGCGGCCGTTGCTGACCGGTCGGCCGTTGCGGGTGGTGAACTGCTGTTGCAATGAATCGACAATCGTTGCTCCGGCGTCTTGCTTCTCGTTGTAGTCGATCGCCTGAATGCTCCGTCCGCTGGGCGTATAATACTTCGAGGTGGTCATTTTCAGAGACGTATTGTACGGCAGCGGCTTGATGACCTGCACCAGCCCCTTCCCGAAGGTGGGCGTGCCGAGCACGACGGCCCGGTCGAGGTCCTGCAGGGCTCCCGACACGATTTCCGAGGCGGAGGCGGTGATCTCGCCGACCAGCACCACCAGCGGGAGGCCCGGTGCGATGGGGGGGCTTGTGCTGCGATAGACCCGCTCGTTCTGGAGGGTTCGTCCGCGCGTGGACACAATGACGGAGCCTAACGGGACAAACAATTGCGTAACCTCTACCGCTTCGTCAAGAAGGCCGCCGGGGTTATCCCGCAGGTCGATGACGAGTCCCTCCATCCGGTCCGTTTTTTGCAGAGTTTCTACCGCCTCGCGGAATTCCGAGGCCGCCCCACGGGCAAACCGGTCGAATTTGATATAACCGATGCCCGACGAGGAGTCTGCAAACCCTGTGAACGATACATTTTTCAGGGTGACCTGCTGGCGGTACAGTAGAAAACGAATGGGTTCGGGCGCTCCCTCGCGTTCGACGGTCAGTTCGACAGCGGTTCCGGGTTCGCCCCGCATCAGGTTCCGGAGGTCGCTGAGCGTCATGCCGTCGGTCGATTGTCCTTCGATTTCGATAATGACGTCCCCGGTGCGCACGCCCTGTTTGTACCCGCTCGTGCCCTCGATCGGCTCCACGACGATGATCTTTTCGTTGCGCACGTCGATGCTCAGACCTACCCCTCCGTAACTGCCCCGCGTGATGATATGAATCTGCGTATTGTCGGCCTCGTCGATGAACGTGGTATACGGGTCCAGGTCTTCCAGCATGGCATGGATACCCACGCGCATGAGCCGTTCGGGATCGGGGCGGTCCACATAGCCGGTAACCAGTTCCTCGTAGACCGAGCCGAAAATCCGGAAACTCTTTCGCAGCGTAAAGAAATCGTCATCGTCCACTGAAAAGAAACCGGTCGCCAGCACGCCGAGCGCGAGGACGATGAGCGTCGGACGTTTTTTCATTGCAGGAGGTATGCGCATCGGATCGGGGGAATTTATTCGAGAGCTTTCTCCAATCGTCGTTTCTCGCGCCGCTCCACGTGTTTTGCAATCCATATGGAGAGTTCGTAGAGCCCCACCATAGGTACAGCCACCAGCAACTGCGAAACGGGATCCGGAGGCGTGAGAATCGCGCCAAGTATCAGGATAGCAATAAGCGCATATTTGCGCCCCTTGCGCAAGACCGTGGAATCGACAATGCCGATTTTCGACAGAAAAAACATAACCACGGGCAGTTCGAAGAGCAGCCCAACCCCGAATACCCACATGGTTATCAGGCTGAAATACTTGGTGATGTCGAATTCATTGACGATCTGTTCGGAAATGACAAAATTTGCAAAGAACTGCAAGGCCATCGGGGTAATGACGCAGTAGCCGAATCCGACGCCCAGCACGAAAAATCCGGTGGCGAAGAAGGACGCGAAGCGCATGCCCTTTTTCTCTTCAGGGTACAGGCCCGGCTCAATGAATTTCCAGAACTGGTAGATGGCGATGGGCGCGCCGATAATGATGCCGACCACGAACACCGATCCCCAGTAGGCGAAAAACTGGCCGGTTACGGTGCGGTTTTGCAGGATCAGCGCCTTCGCTTCGAAACCGAAGAGCTGATACATGAAAAAGTCCTGCTTCGTGGGGCCGAGAAGAATCTGGTCGATGACGAAATCGTCAAAAATCCCGCAAAAAACGGCCCCGAGGATAACGGCGCCGATCCCCTTCAGAATGCGCCACCGGAGTTCCTCGAGGTGATCGAGGAAGGACATTTCTTCCAGCACATCGGCCAGATCGAATGCGCTGGATGCACTGTCTTCCCCGATCGCCTGGATCGTTTTCCGGGCAGCAACGGATTTATTGCGAAATCCGAACAGTCTCATCGGTTATGCCGGATCGGATTTTTCCTGTTTCTCGTCACGCAGGTTCAGTTCGAGCAGGGAATCCACCCAGACCCCGTCCTTTTCCACCTGTGCCTTGCCGCCGCTCCATGCAAAGTTGAAGAGCGTCATGACGCCGGCCACCTCGAACCCGTCCTGCCGGAGTTGTGAAATCGCGCGCATGGCGTTCCGTCCGCTGTTGAGGATGTCGTCAAGGAGTACGACGGGTTCCTGTCGGTCGAGCGGTCCTTCGATGAGCCTGCGGCGTCCGTGCGGCTTGCGGCTTTCCCGCACGAAACCTGCCGTAAACGGCGGGGATCCTTCTGCAGCGAGCACCGAGCATACCATGGCGTACGCGCCGAAGCCGTGACCGGCCACCTGGCATGCCCCCTTGCTGCGGAGGCGGTCGGCCAGCACCTGTCCGACTTCACGGAACATGGCGGCGTCGAGCATGGGAATGCGTATGTCCAGCAGCCACCCGATAGGCCGCCCCCGGGGGTCGGTAAGATGCTCTTCCCCGCGCCGGACGAGCGCCCGCTCATACAGGCGGCGACCCAGATCGACCAGATCCGTATGGGTGGATGGGGATGGCGCGCCATTCGACATGGTGGTGTACGCACGTGGGTTTGGTCTGAGGGGGGCAAGGATACGGGTTTTATGCCACGGCGAAATCGTACAGCGGGAAGCGGCTGCACAGGGCGCGCACCTCTTCCTTTACGTGGCGCCGCACGTCTTCATTCCCCATGTCGGAGAGGATGCGGTCCATCAACTCGACCACCCACTCGAACTCCGCTTCTCCAAAGCCGCGCGTCGTCATGGCGGGCGTTCCGATCCGCATGCCGCTCGTCACGAACGGGCTCGTTTCGTCGAACGGCACCATGTTCTTGTTCACCGTGATGTCCGCCGTTTGCAGGGCCGCTTCGGCCTCCTTGCCGGTGAGTCCCTTGCTGCGCAGGTCGATCAATACAAGGTGATTGTCCGTGCCGCCCGAAACCAGATCGTATCCCCGATCCATAAAGGCCTTCGCCATGGCTTTAGCGTTCGCAATTATCTGTTTGCCGTATTCGACGAAATCCGGTTGCAGGGCTTCGCCGAAGGAAACGCCCTTGGCCGCAATCACATGCATGAGCGGCCCGCCCTGCGTACCCGGAAATACCGCCGAATCGAACAATTCGCTCATGCGCTTCACGCGTCCCGAGGCAGGCGCCTTCTTCCCGAAGGGATTTTCATAATCCTTTCCGATAAGGAGCATGCCTCCCCGGGGCCCGCGCAGCGTCTTGTGCGTGGTGGTGGAAACGATATGGCAATGCGGCATCGGATCGTTCATCAGGCCCGCTGCGATCAGCCCTGCCGTGTGCGCCATGTCCATCCAGAGGAAGGCCCCTGTCTCGTCGGCGATGTCGCGGAAGGCAGCGTAGTCGAAGTCGCGGGAATAGGCGCTTGCGCCGATGGAAATCATCCGGGGTTTCTGTTTCCGGGCGAGATCGCGCACCTTGTTCATGTCGATGTGCCCGGCCAGCGGGCCGTCCTTTTCGACGCCGTAATGGACGGACTCGTACAGAATCCCCGAAAAGTTGACGGGGCTGCCGTGGGTGAGATGCCCGCCGTGGGAAAGATCCAGCCCGAGGAAGGTGTCTCCAGGCTTCATTAGCGTCAGAAACACGGCCGCATTCGCACTGGCGCCGGAATGCGGCTGCACATTGACCCAGTCGCAGCCGAACAATTCCTTCGCCCGCTCTCGCGCCAGGTCCTCCGCCGTGTCCACATGCTGGCATCCGCCGTAATACCGTTTGCCGGGGAGGCCTTCCGCGTATTTGTTGGTGAGCGGGCTGCCCAGCGCCTGCAGAACGGCCCGGCTGACGAAGTTTTCCGACGCAATCAGTTCAAGTCCTTCGTTTTGACGATCGACCTCCTGCTGGATGGCTTCGTACATCCGGGGGTCGTTTTTCTGAAGATCGTTCATGGAGGTGCGGTTAGTGCATCATGGCGTAGGTGAGAATGTTTGTGCCCATACGAAACGCGGTCTCGCGCGTTTCCGGGGAGTCGTTATGCACTTCCGGCGATTCCCACCCGTCACTGATGTTCGTTTCGTAGGTGTAGAACACGATCAGGCGCCCTTCGTGGAAAAGTCCGTACCCCCGGGGCGGCGCGTTGTCGTGTTCGTGAATCTTCGGAAGCCCGTTCGGAAACGGGTAATGGGCATGGTAAATTTCATGGTCGAACGGCAACTCCACAAAGGATTTTTCGGGAAAGATTTTTTTCATTTCCCGGCGGATGTATTCGTCGAGGCCGTAGTCGTCGTCGACGTACAGGAAGCCCCCGTTTTGCAAATAACGCCGGAGCCGCTGCGCTTCGCCGTCCGAGAGCACGATGTTGCCGTGGCCGGACAGGAACAGGAACGGGAAACCGAATACCTTGTCGCTGGAGAGTTCGACCACGTCGGGACGGGTATCGACCTGCATGAGCGTGTTGGTGCGGACATACCGCAGGAAATTGGGAAGGGGCGTGCTGGCCTGGTACCAGTCTCCGCCTCCGCTGTATTTCACGGCGGCGATCCGCAGGAGACCTGCGTTGGATGTCGTGGCCTGTTCCTGCACGACTTGTATGCTCGCATTTTCCCGGGCTTGTATATTCACGGCCTGCCCGTTCGCAACCTGCCCCGCGGCAAGATGCGCCGAAACCCATAGCGCAATGGTGCGTGCCAAGGCGCCTGTTCGAGAAATATGCGTCCGCATGGAGTCGCGTTTACGGTGTGTTCGGAGGGGTCTCTATTAAAGAAAAAAACAGCGATGCGGTTTCATGTCTGAGCGTTCTGCGAACAGGGAATGCCCGTCCTGTGCGCTGTTCATCGATGCGCATGCGGACGTGTGTCCGTACTGCGGGTACGACCTGCCCCGGACCGCCTCTTCGATCAAGGTGGCGGCCATCGTGTTCGCAGTGCTGATGCTCTGGCCACTCTTCGAACTGGTGCGGTATCTGCTGCGCTGAATTATTTCTTAAAACAAACGATACGCGCCGATATGTTGTCCAATAATTCGCCTGCCCTGCCCGAATGTCTGCCGGGAGGCATGTCTGTCGATACCTTTCTCCGCGACTGGTGGCGGAAGAAACCGCTCCTCATCCGGAACGCGTTCCCGGATTTCGAGTCCCCGATCACGCCGGAGGAACTGGCGGGCCTGGCGCTTGAGGAAGAGGCGGTCTCGCGCCTCATCCTGGAGCGCGGCGGAACGTATCCTTGGGAACTCCGCCACGGGCCGTTCCGGGAGGAGGATTTTGCGAATCTTCCCGAAACGCACTGGACTCTGCTTGTGCAGGAGGTGGATCGCTGGGTTCCTGAACTGGCGGGCCTGTTCGAACGGTTTCTGTTCGTGCCGTCATGGCGCTTCGACGACATCATGGTGAGTTACGCTCCGGAGGGCGGAAACGTGGGGGCGCATGTGGACCGGTACGACGTGTTTCTGATCCAGGCGCTCGGGCGGCGTGAATGGCGGATCGGGGCGAAGCCGCTGCCTGCCGAAGAGGAAGTGTCCGTGCCGGATATCGATGTGGATATGCTGGCGGATTTCGAGGCGGACGAGGTGCTGGTGCTGGAGCCGGGCGATATGCTCTACCTGCCGCCCCGCGTGGCGCATCACGGGATTGCGCTGGGCCCCTGCATGACGTTTTCGGTCGGGTTTCGTGCGCCGGATCATGCGGAATACCTTGACGCCGTGCTGCGCCGGGCGATCGCGGACGCCGATCCGCTGGGGAGCTTTTCCGGGACGGAGTCGGCTCCGCCCGATCATCCGGGTCGCATCGGGGAGGATGTGCTGGACCAGTTGTACATTTTCGTATGGGACACCTTGACGGCCCCCGTCCTTGAGCAAGCCTTCGGTGCGCTTGTTACCGAGCCGCAGCGGGGCGAGGAGTTGCCGGCGCCGGAACGGGAATGGACAGGAGAAGACCTTGCCGGGGCGTTGCGGGGCGGCGCCGAACTGGTGCGCGCAGCGCCGAATCGCTTCGCCTTCGTCGAACGCCATAACGGATGCGCTGTCCTGTTTGCTCACGGCGAGACGTATCCATTGGAGCCGGAGCTGGCGTATGCCGCGCCGCTTATTGCGGGCCGGGAACCGCTGAATGGGGAAACGCTCAAGGAGGCGCTGGAGGATGGGGATTTTCTGGAATTATTGGCGGTGTTGGCGAATGCGGGGAGTGTGGAGGTTTCCGGGGGAATCTTTTCGACAGGCGTTCGCTGGGATGCCGAGTCTTGACACGCAGACTCTTGTTTGCATACTCATCAAGGCGCTGCGATCGTCTGAGAAAATTCTTCTGCGCGGATGCGGGAAGTGGGGAGTGACTACTTACGCAGGCGGGCGACCAGAGTAAAGCGGCGCCTGCCTTTGTGAATGTTTTCCGAATAGGGCGCTCGGAAGATTCAACTTCCCTGCCGGATGTGTCTAACGGGGCTGGCAGCCGAATATGCACCCGGCCGGCTTATTCGGGACCGAAGCAGTTCGCAGAGGGGTGATTATTTCATGAGAGAAGGTAATTCCCTTCATCGTGCCGTTGCCCCTCCGCGCGCAACGAAGCCGAAGGACGCAGGATCGTCGCTCGATGCTACGGGCAATGAAACAAAACACCGAAACCCATATACTATTTCTTACAAATCATCCGCGAAAGCCGTGATCGATACCCTTTCCATCGTTGAAAGCCTTACCGACGCAGGCGTCGAGCAGAAACAGGCCAAAGCGCACGCCCAGGCGATTGCGAACGCCGTGAGCGAGCAACGCAAGGACAGCGTCATGCATTCGGACATTGCCGATCTGAAAGCAGGTATCGATGTGAACAAGGAGGCGATCCTTGCGAACAGGATGGCTATCGATGCGAACAAGGAGGCGATCCTTGCGAACGGGGTGGCTATCGATGCGAACAAGGAGGCGATCCTTGCGAACGGGGTGGCGATCAATGCGAACAAGGCAGCGATCCTTGCGAACGGGGTGGCGATCAATGCGAACAAGGCAGCGATCATTGAGAACAAGGCGGCAATCATCGCGAACAAGGCGGGGATCGATGCCCTGAAATGGATGGTAGGCGTAAACATGGCGATTACGCTTGCCTTGTTCGCTGTCGTTCTCGCCGGGTAGCCGGACCACCTCTCTCCTTCATTCTCCCTCACTTCCCCCCTAACACCACCTCCTCCGCCGGGGCACGCATGTTGTATTCGTTGCTCATCACGCGGCCGTAGGCGCCTGCGGTAGCGATCAGCATTACATCCCCTTCCCCGGTGCTCGGAAGGCGCCGTCCGTAGCCCAGCACATCCCCCGTTTCGCAGATCGGTCCCACCACGTCGGCAGTGATTTCCAGCGGCTCGTCCAGCCGGGACAGGTTGACGATCTCGTGCCAGGCTCCGTAGAGGGCCGGCCGGATGAGCGAGTTCATGCCGGTTTCGATGCCCACATAGCCTGTCGCTCCTTTCCACTTGGTTTGCGTCACGCGGGCCAGCAGCACGCCGGCGCGGGCCACAAGGAAGCGCCCCGGTTCCATCCAGAGTTCCACGTCCGGATGCCCCTGCTTGAAGGCGTCGAGCGTCTCCGCGATGTCGATCATGTCCGGTTCCGGCGCATTCCGCCGCTCCGAAACGGGAAGCCCCCCTCCCACATCGACAATACGGGCATCCGGGAAACGGTCCCGCAGCGAGGCAAGGAAGGCCGCCGTTTCGGCCCAGGTGTCCGGCGCGACGATGCCGCTGCCTACATGGGCGTGAAATCCGACGATGCGCACATCCGCTGCATCCGCAAGCTGCGCAAGGCGCTCCAACTCTTCCGGCGCCACGCCGAACTTGCTCTGCGATCCGGCCGTCTGCACGTACTTGTGATGCCCGCGGCCCCGCCCCGGGTCCATACGCACGAGGAGGTCCCTTCCGCGGAACACATCGGGCCATGCTTCCAGCGGATAGATGTTGTCCAGCGTAACGTACGCGTCCAGTTCGTACCCCTCGGCGTATTCTCCCTTCGGCGCGAAATTGGGAGTGAACAGGATGCGCTTCCGGTCGATGTCCGGGAAGAGATCGATCAGAAACCGTATCTCGTTCGGCGACACACACTCGAACCCGATTTCTCCGTCGTGGAAAAGACGAAGAATGTCGGGGTGCCCGTTCGCCTTTACGGAATAGAACACGCGATCCAGGGCGCCGATCGACAACACCCGCTGCAACGATTCCCGCAGCGTGTCTTCGTCGTATACGTAGACCGGGCTTGTTTCGGAAGCGATGGCCAGCAACTCCTCCCGGCGGCCCTGCCACCAGACGGTCCGGCTTGGCGGTTCTTCACCCGACGCTTCCATCAATTCCCGCCAGTCGGGTCCGATCAGCGCGTCCGGCTCCCGCTTTCCGAAGAACTGCGCGTGCAGTTTGCGCATCAGGCGGCGGGCCTGATCTTCGTCCACCACGAAGCTGAAGTTCAGATCGCCGGCCGCCTGAGAGACCTGGTGGACCTGCTGTTCGTGAAACACCTCGAACGCAGCCCCCATCTCGTGGAGTATCGATCGGATGTTGCGCCCGATCAGGCTCACGATAGCGCAGGGACCGATCTGCCGGGCGGTGCAATATTTGTTCAGCGCATGGAGCAGGGCATCCATACGCGCTGTTTCGAGGGCGTTTGCGTTGCGGTCCAGCGAGACGGTGACGTTCGTTTCGGAAGTGGCCACCAGGTCGATCGACAGGCCGTGTTCCTTGAACGTGGCGAACACATCGGCGAGGAAGCCGACCTCTTGCCACATGCCCGGCGATTCCATGGAGATCAGCATGACGCCGGTCTTCGTGGCGATCGCCTTGATTTGCGCGCCGAAGTCGGAAGTGTCGTCGGAGATGACGGTTCCCGGCAGGTCGGGAGCACCGGTGCATTTGATATGAATCGGGATGCGCTGCCGCTGCGCCGGTTCGATGGAGCGGGGATGCAGGACCTTTGCGCCCATCGTCGCCAGTTCCTGCGCCTCGGCGTAGTCCAGTTGGCGGAGCAGGCGCGCCGAAGGAATGTCGTGCGGGTTCGCGGTGAACATGCCCGGCACGTCGGTCCAGATTTCAATGCGTTCGGCGCCGATTACGGCCCCAAGGCAGGAAGCGGAGGTGTCGGAGCCGCCGCGACCGAGCAGAACCGTCTCTCCGGCCTTGTTCGAAACGATGAAACCCTGCGTAATGACGAGATCGCCGGCGGTGCGGGCCAGGTCTTCCTGCAGAGCAGTGTCCGGATCGAACCGGCATGTAGCCGACAGGTATCGCCGCCGTTCCGGAAGCAGGCGGCGTTCGTCCGCGCGCAGCATTTCGCGGGCGTCCCGCCAAACGGGATCGAGTCCCCGGGACGTCAGGAAGGCGGCGCCCATTTTTGTCGACATGAGTTCGCCGAGCGCCAGTAGCCGGGCATGGAGCCGCGGGCCGGCTTCGCGAGTAAGCGAGGCGCCCATGGCAAGGCGCTCCAGTTCGGCAAGGTCCTCTTCCAGCAGGGCCGTTCCGTCTATGTCGAGATCGGCGGCGATGCGGAGATGGCGGTCCCGAATCGTCTCGAGGGTGTGTTCGTAATTTTCCTCGACCGCATCCTCCAGCAGGCGTTCGAGCAGGTTGGAAATCTCGCTCAGGGCGGAGCAGACCACGACGGGAACGAAGCCGTCGTCGATACGCGCCCGGACGATGCGCTCAATGATATCCCAGCGGGCACGACTCGAAACGCTCGTGCCGCCGAATTTAAGAAGGACCCAGCGGGGCATGGGAGGAGGCTTACGGGATGGATCGGGACGCTTTCCAACGTCGAGATGCGCCGCATAGGTTCCTTGGCGACGAGAGGTAGCAGCCGACTAAGTTGACACGTGGTGTAGGTCTACCCCAAGTTTACGCGATGAGAGCCGACCTGCGAGGTACCGTGTTCGAAGACATGTCAAATTGGCAAGTTGAGCAAGATAATTACTGTGCGATGGATGCCGAATCCGTGGCAGGTGTAATCCGGACCCGCGCCGAGGTCTGCATCAGGGTTCATTGTACCGGAAAGCCGCCGGCTCAGGCCCGCGCCAGATTGTTTTCCGTGAGATACGCAAAACTTTGCGCAGCGGCCTCGAACATGTCGGTTTCGCAATCGTCCATCTCCACGATCATCCACTCTATATGGCCTTTGCCTGCCTCTGCAATCGCCGGGAAATCCTGCAGGCCGCTTCCCGCTGCCACCATGGGCCCTTCGGTGGAGAGCACCGTCGCATCCTTGATGTGCAGCAGCGGGGCGTGCGCGCCGAAGTCACGCACCACCTCTGCAGGATCGAGGCCTGCCACCAGGGCCCAGTAGGTGTCTATCTCGAAGAAAATTCCAGGGTCGATCAGGGGTCTGATTTCATAGAACGGAAGTACCCCATCCTCGATCGGTTCGAATTCCCACCAGTGATTGTGCAGTCCGAATTGCAGGCCGTTCGCCTGGCAGAAGGCATAGGCCTCGTTATAGATGTCGGCCAGTTCCTTAATGCCGTCCATCGTCTGGTACCGCTCGTCCTCGGGCCATCCATGCCAGACCATGAGGTCACAGTCGTAGACCTCAGCGGCCTCCAGCACGGCAGCCTGATGCTCTTCTGTCGGAATCTCTACATGCACCGCGAACACGCTTAGCCCCGTGTCCTTGAGCAATTGACCTGCCTGCGCCACAGTCATTCCCTCCGGCCAGAAGCCCGTTTCCACGGCGGTATAGCCCATCTCGGCAACCCGGCCGAGTGCGCCGGCGGCATCCACCTCGATGGCGTCCCGCACTGTGTACAACTGGAATCCGATTCTGGGCAGCGGCGGTTCGGGCTCGGCGGGCTCTGTGTACGGCTCGGAAGTTTCCTGGCAACCACCCACAGCGACGCCGGCGGCGGCTGCGCCCAGCGTTTTCAAAAAAGTTCGGCGTGTATTATCCATGTTTTTTCCTGTCCTGGTCGATACGGTCGGCGTGTTTTGACTATCCTCTCCTAAATAAAAAAAACAGGGCGCATTCACAATGGTCCGCGTACGGAATGCGGTAAGGACATGGAATAGCCGGTATTAGAAATTATCAAACATATTTTGTACATATATTCTATTTTCAGGTATATCCTATCCTCTTGAGGATACCTTTCCTCCCCTCCCATGCCCGACTTGTTCAAGGAAGCCGCTCACCGGTATCTGGCGCGGAATGCCCCCCTGGCGGACCGCATGCGTCCTCGCACGCTGGACGAATTCGTCGGGCAGGAACACATTCTTGGGCCGGGCCGGCTCCTGCGCCGGGCTATCCAGGCGGATCGGATCACCTCCGTGATTTTCTATGGTCCGCCGGGCAGCGGCAAGACCACGCTGGCCCGCATTATTGCCAACACCACCGAGGCGCATTTCACCTCGCTCAATGCGGTGCTGTCCGGGGTCAAGGACATTCGCGAGGCGATCGGGGATGCAAGGGCCCGGCTGGAGCAGTATCAACAGCGGACCATTCTGTTCATCGACGAGGTGCACCGGTTCAACAAGTCGCAACAGGATGCGCTCCTGCCGCATGTCGAGAACGGCACGGTCGTGCTGATCGGGGCCACGACAGAGAACCCGTACTTCGAGGTCATTAAGGCGCTTGTGAGCCGGTCCCGCATCTTCGAGTTGCGGACGCTCGAAGAACCGGCACTGCGGCAGATCGCCCTCCATGCGCTCGGAGATGAGGAGCGCGGGTACGGCAGCGCCGACGTACAGATCGAGCCGGAGGCCCTCGAGCATCTGATCGACACGGCCAACGGCGATGCCCGCTCCGTGCTGAATGCGCTGGAACTGGCTGTGGAGACGACCGATCCGGACGATGCAGGCGCCATTCGGATCGATCTGGCCGTGGCGGAGGAAAGCATCCAGCGGCGCGCCGTGCTGTACGACAAGGAGGGGGACGTACACTACGACACGATCAGCGCATTCATCAAGAGCCTTCGAGGGTCCGATCCCGATGCGGCCCTGTACTGGATGGCGAAGATGATTTACGCCGGGGAAGACCCCCGTTTCATCATTCGCCGCATGTTCATCTTCGCGGCGGAGGACATCGGGCTGGCGGATCCCCGCGCGCTTCAGATGGTGTCCGCCACGGCGCATGGGTTCGACTATGTGGGACTGCCCGAAGGACAATTCATGTTATCGGAGTGCTGCCTGTATCTGGCTACCGCGCCCAAGGGCAATTCCACCATGTCGTATTTCAGTGCGCTGTCCCATGTCCGGCAGGAACGGTCCGACGACGTGCCGAATCACCTGAAGGACGCCAGCCGGGACAGGGAAGGATTTGGCCACGGGAAGGGCTACAAGTACCCCCATGCGTTTCAGGAGCACTATGTGCCCCAGCAGTATCTGCCCGACGAAATGCGGGGCACGTATTTTTACGAACCTGGGGAGATCGGATACGAGGCGGAGGTAGCCCGGCGTATGGAGGAACTCCGGCGCCGCGACGCCGAAGAGGAACTCGAACGCCGCGTACGGAGATATGCGGAAGAGGAGGAATGATCCTTGAAAGGACGAACCATCACGACATCCACGTCGCGATTTCGGGGAACAGGATCACCAGAAGCAATCCTATGGCCTGGATCCCTATGAAAGGAACGGCTCCGCGATAAATCTGCGTCGTGGTGATGGCAGGAGGCGCCACGCCGCGCAGGTAGAACAGCGCAAACCCGAAGGGCGGGGTCAGAAAGGACATTTGCAGGTTCATGGCGATCATGACGCCGAACCATACGAGATCTACGCCCAGCAGCGCCGCCGCCGGGGCGATGAGGGGCACGATGATGAATGCGATCTCGAAGAAATCGATGAAGAAGCCGAGCAGGAAGATCACGAGATTCGCGACCAGAATCAGCCCGATAACCCCTCCCGGCAAGGTGGTGAGCAACTCCTCAATCCACAGGTCGCCGTTCAGCCCGATGAATACGAGCGAAAAAGCCCGGGCGCCGACCAGAAGAATCATGATCATGGCGGTCAGCTTGGCCGTCTCCTTCATGGTTTCCCGGAGAGACGTCAGGGTGAGCCGGCGGTTGACGGCGGCGAGGATCAATGCCCCCAGCGCGCCCAGCGCCCCGGCTTCGGTCGGCGTAGCGACCCCGGCGAAGATGCTGCCGAGTACCACGATGATGAGCAGTAGCGGGGGCAGCATGACGAGGGCCACCCGGCGGATCAGTTCCTTGTGGGGCAAGCTGCGTTCCTCCGCAGGAAGGGCCGGCGCGGTGTCCGGTTTGAAAAAGGCCACGCCCGCCGCATAGAGCGCAAACAGTCCGGCCAGCAGCAAGCCGGGGACCAGCGCGCCCAGAAACAGTTCGCCGACGGAAACCCGGCCCGCCACGCTCAACTGGTCCGCAAGCACGATGAGCACGATACTGGGGGGAATGATCTGTCCCAGCGTACCCGATGCGGAAATCACGCCGGCGGACAGTTCGTGGGAATAGCCGTAGCGCATCATGACCGGCAGGGAAATGACGCCCATCGCCACGACCGACGCCCCGACCACGCCCGTCGCGGCGGCAAGCAGCGCCCCCACGAACACCACCGCAATGGCCAGCCCGCCGCGCATGCGCCCGAACAACAGACCGATGGTCCGGAGCAGATCTTCCGCCAGACGCGATTTTTCCAGCATCGCGCCCATGAAGATGAAATACGGCACGGCCAGCAGCAGCGTGTTCGACATCACGTCGAAGATGCGGTCCGGCATGGCCAGCAGAAGGTGCCAGCTGAAATAGCCCAGTTCGATTCCGACGAAGGCGAAAATCAGGGCGGTGCCGCCAAGCGCGAAGGCGACCGGAAAACCCGAGAAGATGAGAATCAACGCCCCGGCGAACATGAGGGGCCCCAGCCAGTCGCCCATCATATGCCTCCTTTCGCTTTTCCGGAGTCACTCTGAGCGTGGCCCGGAATATCTTCCGCGGCCGGGTCGCGCAGGAACGCGATTTGCTTGATAGCGAGGCTGACTCCCTGTAAGAAAAGAAGAATGAACGCTATGGGGATGACCGTCTTGATCGGATAACGGGGCAAGCCGCCCGGATCGGGCGAGACTTCCAGAACCGCCCACGAGTTATGCACCGTGGGCCAGGATGTCCAGATCACGAGGATACAGAAAGGCAGCAGGAAGAGCAGGGCGCCGCCCAGGTTCACCCAGGCGCGCCCCCGGGGCGTCAGGCGCATGAACAGCACATCCACGCGCACATGGGCGTTGTGCTTCAGGGTATAAGCGGCGCCCAACAGAAAGATCAGGCTGTACATGTACCACTGCAGCTCGATATAGGTGTTCGAGCTCAGGCCCAGGCCTGTGAACCGATCGAGATACCGCACGAGCGCATTGTACGCGCCGACCCCCACCATGACGAGCGTCAGCCAGTACACGGCTCGGCCGATCCACTCATTGGTTTGGTCGATACGATGTGCGATGCGAAGCAGCGTGCGCATGATGGATGCAGCCCTTCCTGAAAATCCTTACACGTTTCTGGGAGATGCATCCGAACCGAACGCATAATCGCCGTACGCCAGTTCGGCGGTCCCGAACCATCGGTAGGCGTCGTCGCGCCATGCCTTGTAGGCCGTGTAGACCGTACGGTACGCGGGATCGCTGGCCGATTCCTCGAGAAGTTCTTCCGTGATTTGTCTTGCTTCCGCCATCACCTCTTCCGGGAACGGATGGAGCCGCACGCCTCCTTCCACAAGCCGCCGCAAGGCCGGGCCGTTCCGTGCGTCGTACAGCGCCAGCATGTGCTCGTTGGCTTCGGCGGCGGCCGTTTCAAAGGCTTCCCGGTACGCGGACGGCAAGGCGTCCCAGGCGTCCCGGTTCACATAGAACGAAAGGCCGGGGCCGGGCTCCCACCACCCCGGATAGTAATAATCCTGCACAATTTCCTGAAACCCGAGTTTCTCGTCGTCGTACGGGCCGACCCACTCGGTGGCGTCGATCGCGCCGCGTTCGAGCGCCAGGTAAATTTCGCCGGCCGGTATGACCTGCACCGTAACGCCGAGGCGATTCATCACTTCGCCGCCCAGTCCCGGGATGCGCATTTTCAGCCCGCGCAAGTCCTGAAGCGATCCGATCTCGCGGCGGAACCAGCCGCCCATCTGCGTGCCCGTGTTGCCCCCGGGGAAGTTGATCACGTTGAAGTCGGCGAACATTTCCCGGGTGAGCGCAAGACCGTCCCCATGATAGAACCAGGCGTTGAGTTGCCGGGCCGACAGCCCGAACGGGATCGTGCAATCGAAGACGAGGGCCGGATTCTTGCCCTGAAAGTAGTAGCTTGCGCTGTGCCCCACCTGGACGGTTCCATTCTGGACGGCGCTCAGTACCTCAAGGGCCGGGACGAGCTCTCCGGCAGGATAGGAGCGAATGCGAAAACGCCCTTCCGTAAGCGCCTCCACGCGCCGGGCCATAATCTCGGCGGCCCCGTAGATCGTGTCCAGCCCGTTGGGAAAACTGGATGCCAGGCGCCACATCACACGCGGCATCGTCTGCACGGCAGGCGCCTCTCCTGTCGTGGCCTGTTCGGTGGCCGTTTCCGGAGCCGGCGCATCTTGCGGGCCGGGCGCGGCGGCACGAAGAAAGTCGCGTCGTTTCATGAGTTCGGTCGGGGATACGCGAAGGAGGCATAGGCATGCTCGGCGGTGCCGAACCAGCCGTGCGCATCTCTCCGAAAGGCGCGGAACGAGTCGTACACCTGCCGGTAGGCGGCATCTCTGGCGGCGTAGTTCTCGATCAGGTCCAGGGTAATGCGTTCCGCCTCCTGCATCGTCTCCGGGGGAAATGGTCTGATTTGCACGCTTTCTTCCTGCAATGCCCGAAACGCTTCCTGATTGCGGGCATCGTACCGCGCAAGCATGCTAAGGCCCGCTTGCGCGGTGGCGGCTTCGAGGGCTTCCTGATAGACCGACGGTAGTGCGTTCCAGGCGTCCCGATTGACCATGAAGGATATGCCGGGTCCGGGCTCCCACCATCCCGGGTAGTAATAATACGGAGCGATTTCGTGGAGGCCGAGGCGCATATCGTCGTACGGTCCGACCCACTCGGTAGCGTCGATCGTACCGCGCTCGAGCGCCTGGTAGAGTTCGCCGCCCGCCATGAGTTGCACAGTGACGCCCAGTTCGTGCATCACTTCGCCTCCGAGCCCCGGAATGCGCATCTTGATTCCCTGGAGGTCTTCGAGGCTATTGATCTCTCGGCGGAACCAGCCGCCCATCTGCACGCCCGTATTGCCCCCCAGGAAATTGATCACATTGAAATCCGCGTAGATCGAACGCATCAGTTCCATGCCGCCGCCGTAGCGGAGCCAGGCCGTTTGCTGGCGCGGGGTGAGCCCGAACGGGGCGCCCGTGTCGAAAACGAGCGCCGGATTATGTCCCGTGTAGTAATAACTGGCGGAATGGCCCATCTCCACGGCGCCTTTCTGCACGGCTCCAAGCACCTCGGTCGCCGGCGCCAGTTCCCCCGGCGGGAACGTTTGAATCCGGAACCGCCCACTGGTAATCTCGGCCACCCGCCGGGCAACCTCCTCCGCCGCCCCGAAAATCGTGTCGAGGGATCGGGGATAGCTCGATATGAGGCGCCAGCGAACCTGCGGCCGGGTTTGCACGCCCGGCGCATTGCCGGTTTCTCCGGTCCCTCCGCCGCATCCGGCGAGGAGGCTGCTCCCGGCTATTCCGGCAGCCGTCGTTTTGAGAAAAGTGCGGCGTTTCATCGGATTCGAATCGAACTCGGTCAGCGCAACGTCAGGGGCCGTTCCGCGTATGCATGCGGCGCGCCGACAAATTTCTTTGCTGAATTATACGCACGGGAACGCTTGGAATGCCTACTTTGTTGGCCGCACGCGCACCATTTACACAAAAACCCGATTTTACGACATGGCTGGACGGCGACTTGGGGTAGGTTTCATTGGCAGCGGTTTCATCACCCGGTTTCATTTATTGTCCTGGCAGGCGGTCCGCGATGCGGACGTACTGGGCATCTGGAGTCCGAACCGCGGCCGTGCGGAAAGCGCGGCGGCCTATGCACGGGAGCTCCGCGTAGGCGAGGCGAAGGCCTACGACTCGATCACCGACATGGTGGCGGATCCGGCTATCGATGCGCTGTGGATATGCGGGCCGAACCACAAGCGCATCGAGAACATGGAGGAGATCGTGGCGGCGATCAAGTCCGGGAAGGGGGAACTGGTGGGTATCGCCTGCGAGAAACCGCTGGGCCGTAACGTGCGGGAGGCGAAGCGCGTCGTCGAGTTGGTCGAGGAAGCGGGCGTGCTGCACGGCTACCTCGAAGATCAATTGTTCGAGCCCGGCCTCGTCCGCGGCCATGAAATCATCTGGCGCCGGGCGGCGGCGATCACGGGCCGTCCCTATCTGGCCCGCGCCGCCGAGGAGCACAGCGGGCCGCATGCCCCCTGGTTCTGGCAGGGAGAAATGCAGGGCGGCGGGGTACTGAACGACATGATGTGTCACAGCGTGGAGGTGGGGCGGTATCTGCTCACGGCTCCGGGCGCTCCGCGCGGCAGCATTCGCCTGAAGAAAGTCTCGGCCCATATCGCCAGCCTGAAGTGGTCGCGCCCGCATTATGTGGAGGACCTGAAAAAACGGTTCGGCTCGGAAGTGGATTATGCGAATCGCCCGTCCGAGGACTTTGCGCGCGCCACGATAGAATACGAGGATGACAAGGGGCGCCCGTTGATTGCGGAAGTGACCACCTCATGGAGTTTCGTCGGGGCGGGGTTGCGCCTCAGTTCGGAACTGCTGGGCCCCGAGTACTCCATGTACCACAACACGCTCGACGCCGGCACGAAGCTGTTCTTCAGCCGGGAAGTGTCCGGCGCTCAGGGCGAAGATCTGGTCGAAAAGCAAAACGCCGAACAAGGGTTGATGCCGGTGGTCGGCAACGAGGCCTCCGAGTACGGCTACGAGAACGAGAATCGCTACTTCGTCCAGCAGTTTCTGGACGGGAAGCAGTCCGACGTGGATTTCCATGCCGGCCTCGAAGTGGTGGAACTCCTCATGACGGCGTACATGAGCGCCGAACTGGAGCGTACCCTACTCTGGAAACCGGAGGGGCTGGAAGATTTCGTGCCTGCCGTGGCGCAGGGGACGTGGAGGCCGTAGAAGCGTCGGAGGTTTAGTCCCCGATCATCCACGTATCTCCCGCATTCAGCAAGGCGCTGAGGTCTCCCTGGCCGCGCTTGCCGGTGATTTCCTCGATTTGTTCTTCCAGGAGTTCCTCGTAGGAAGGGCGATCTTCCCGGAAGAACACCCCGAACGGACGGGGCAGGTCTTCCTGCCAGGACATCCGCGAGACGATGTTCGCCAGTTCGATGCTGCCTTCGTTGTATACAAGGCAGTCGTCCACGGACCATTTCCCCCTGGACAGATCGATCGATTCGAGTTCGAAGCCGTTGAGACGCAAGCCCCGCTGCTCGTTATCGTATACGAGCGGCTTGCCGTGCTCCAGAAAGATCGTGCTGTGCGCCTTGGTGCTCCTTTCCGTGAATTCGAAGAAGGCTCCGTCGTTGAAGATGTTGCAGTTCTGGTAGATTTCGAGGAACGCGGCGCCTCCGTGGCTATGGGCCCGGCGCATTATCGCCTGCATGTGCTTCGGATCGCGGTCCATCGTGCGGGCGACGAACGTCGCGTCCGCGCCGAGGGCAAGCGGCACGGGATAGAACGGATGGTCGACGGAGCCGTACGGCGTGCTCTTCGTAACCTTGCCCTGCTCCGAGGTGGGGCTGTATTGCCCCTTCGTCAGGCCGTATATCTGGTTATTGAACAGCAGGATTTGCACGTTTACGTTGCGGCGCAGCAGGTGGATCAGATGGTTTCCTCCTATGGAGAGCGCGTCGCCGTCTCCTGTGACGATCCACACGTCCAGGTCGGGGCGGCTCGCCTTGAGCCCCGTGGCGATGGCCGGGGCGCGTCCGTGAATGGAATGCAGCCCGTAGGTGTTCATGTAGTACGGAAAGCGGCTTGAACAACCGATTCCGCTGACGAAGACCGTTTTTTCCTTTGGCACGCCCAATTCGGGCATGAGCCGCTGCATGGTGGCGAGGATCGCGTAATCTCCGCATCCCGGGCACCAACGCACATCCTGATCGGTTGCAAAATCCTTCCTGGTCAGGGTGATGGGTGCTCCGTCACCCCCTGCGCCTGCCGGAAGAGCCGCTTTTTTCCCTGCCGGAGGGCCGGTAGGCTTGCGGCCGGGAGCGCCCGCAGGTTTCATTCCGCCGGGAGGCATGGTCGGCTTCTTTCCTCCCGGGGGAAGCGACGGTTTTTTGCCCGTTGCCGGGAGCGTGGGCTTCTTGCCTTTGGCGGGCATGGCCGGCTTCTTTCCTGACGGCGCGCGCGTTGGCTTTTTCCCGGCAGGAGGAACGTGGTCGGATTTTCCGTTGGTGTCGTTCATGACGGACAGGGAGCAGCACTGCTCCCGTACGGATTGCGGTAGTGCGGTCTTATGCGGCGGATAGTCCGAGGATGTCGCAGATCTTTTCTTCGATCTCGCGCGCCTTGAAAGGCATCCCCTGGATTTTCTTGAGCGGGGCGATGGGCAGCAGGAACTGATCGCGCAACAGCCGGATCAACTGGCCGTTGTTCAGTTCAGGCGCCAGCACATGCTCGTACCGGCTGAGTATTTTGCCCAGATCGTTCGGCAGCGGCACAATGTGCCGAAGATGCGTTGCGCCGACCCGGAGGCCGCGCGCTACGCAGGCGTCCACGGCGGTCTCGATCGCGCCCTGCGTCGATCCCCAGCCGACGACCAGCAGATCCCCTTCCTGTTCGCCGAACACCTCCAGCGGTGGAATGTCCTGCGCGACGCGCTGCACCTTTTCGGCGCGCAGTTTCACCATGAATTCGTGGTTCTCCGGTTCGTACGAGACATTGCCCGTTTCATGCTCTTTTTCCAGCCCGCCGAGGCGGTGTTCGAGCCCCGCCGTTCCCGGTTTGGCCCAAGGGCGCGCCAGGGTCTTCTTGTCGCGCACATAGGGCAGGAAAACGTCTTCGCCGTCCACGGTCCTATTCGGCGCCGAGGCGAAAGACGGCTCGAAATTCTCCAGATCGTCCACGTTCGGAATAAGCCAGGGTTCAGAGCCCGTGCCCAGATAGCCGTCCGAGAGAAGGATGACCGGGGTCATGTATTTGACGGCAATGCGGCATGCCTCGAACGCGGCATAGAAACAGTCGCCCGGCGTTCCCGGAGCGATGATCGGCAAGGGCGCTTCGCCGTTGCGTCCGAAGATGGCCTGCAACAGATCGGCCTGTTCGGTTTTCGTAGGGAGGCCGGTGGAGGGGCCGCCCCGCTGCATGTTCACGATGACCAGCGGCAATTCCGCCATGACGGCCAAGGCGATCGTTTCGCTCTTGAGCGCCAGACCCGGCCCGCTCGTCGCCGTAATGCCGAGGTTGCCTCCGAAACTCGCGCCGAGCGCGGCGCCCGCCGCGGCAATTTCGTCCTCGGCCTGGAACGTCTTCACTCCGAAGTTCTTGTGGCGGCTCAGTTCGTGCAGAATTTCCGATGCGGGCGTGATCGGATACGATCCGTAGAAAATGGGCAGACCGCACTTGCGGCTTGCCGCGATCAGTCCCAAAGCCAGCGCTTCCGTACCGATGATCGCCCGGTACTTGCCTGACTTGAGTCTGGCCGGACGCACTTCATAGCGAACCGCGAATTCCTCTACCGTTTCCCCGTAGTGGCTCCCTTTTTTCAGCACCCGCTGGTTTGCCTCCAGAATCTCTGGCTTGCGGGCGAATTTTTTGTTCAGCCATTCGAGCGCCGGCTTGATCGGCATGGAATACATCCACAGGGCGAGGCCGAGCGCAAACATATTCTTGCACCGGTCCATCGTCTTTTTGTCGAGGCCGGTATCGCTCAGCGTTTCGTGTGTCAGGGTCGTCAGCGGAATCCGGACCACATGGAACGCCTTCAGCGAGTCGTCCTCCAGTGGATTCTGACTGTATCCCGCCAGATCGAGGTCCCTCTTTCCGAAGGAGTCCACATTGACGATCAGCGTACCGCCCTTGCGTACGCGGTCCACGCTCACCTTGAGCGCCGCCGGGTTCATAGCCACCAGCACATCCACCTCGTCGCCCGGCGTACGCACGTTTACGGACCCGAAGTGCAGTTGGAAACCGCTGACCCCGTAGGTCGTGCCCGCCGGGGCGCGAATCTCCGCAGGGAAATCCGGCAGCGTCGCCAGATCATTTCGGGCGTACGCACTGGCCAGCGTAAACTGACCGCCGGTCAGCTGCATTCCATCGCCGGAGTCGCCCGCGAAAAGAATAGTGGCTTCAGGGATTTCCTGGACAGTTTTTTCCTGCGTCTTGACTCCCATGGTGCAGGCGTCTTTGCGAGGGATTTCCGGGGGAGGGTGCAACCTGATTACGGGCGGGATCGAATCGAGTCGATGGACGCGCTCCAGGATAGCGTCAGCTCGGGGAAGGCCAGTTGCGGTTGCGGATCAGACAGCATAAAAAACGTGCAACGCCGGAGGAGGCGGCAGGTTCAATGCGACGGACCAAAACCGTCAAAAAGCAGACCGGGGCCAGTGCTTGGCGGCGTTGCGGGGCTGTTCGGGCAATAACGTATAGCCGCTATGCGGTACGGGTTCGGAAGCGGCTTGATATAAAAGGTACGCCGGGAAACGGATAAAGTCGATTCTTTCGGAAAAAAATGTTACCGCAATGTTTCCTGACCTCTTTGGAGAGGATATCCGTTTTCCGAAGCCGGTGCAGTGCCTGTGGATCGAACTTTGTGCGGGAAGCTGTGCCGGAAGTGTTTTTAGGGGAATTTTAAAATCCGTTATTGCACAAACAATTTCGGCGATGTGCGCCCACACGGAAAAAGGGGTTGAACCGGTATCGGGATTTTCGGTGAAGTTCCCGATCAGATCATCTCCACGTCAATCAGATAATCCTCCGTGTCGAGCTGGATAGTGCGGTACTCGTTCGTAATGCGGTATTTTTTGATCCTGTCCGGGATCATCTCCGCAGGCGTATCCATCCTGAACAGCGCATCGGCGACCACATGCCAGTCTTCCGGGGTCAGATGCACCGTCGCCTGATCTCCCTCGGCGACGAACGGGGCGTAATCCAGCACCTTGTTCAGGTGATTAATGGCCTGTTTCTGATGCAGGTTGGGATCCATGGCGTTCTCCGTCAAGGCGATTTTCAGGGTTCCCTTGTCAATACCTGCCTTCGTTACCGGTTCCCCGGTATGCCTGCTCAGTCGTTTCCGATGGCTGTTTTTAAGAGTATGCATTCTACAAAAATCGAACGATTGTGGATAAATATTGCCGCCAATGCGCGGTGGATTTCATAACTTCCACACCAGATCCCGATATCCTCTCAATACGGCTTGCAGACCGGGCTCATGCCGTGTCGCGGGGCGATACCAGGTGGGTTATCGGGCCTGCAAACGAGAATGTCTTGCGGATTTTCGTTGCCCGGATTCCGCACCCCACCCGGCATACAAAAGCCAGCCTTCAACCTGGTCCATCCTTCCCCGATGCGCCAGTACCTCGATTATCTCCAGCACATTCTGGATCACGGCGTTCGAAAGGACGATCGTACGGGCACGGGCACGATCAGCACTTTCGGGTACCAGATGCGCTTCGATCTGGCGGAAGGATTTCCCCTGCTGACTACCAAAAAACTGCACCTCCGCAGTATTTTTCACGAGTTGTTCTGGTTTCTGAACGGGGATACGAACATCCGTTACCTGAACGAGCACGGCGTTACGATCTGGGACGAGTGGGCTGACGAGGACGGGGACCTCGGTCCCGTGTACGGGAAACAGTGGCGCCGCTGGGAAGGGGACAACGGAAGCATCCACGACCAGATTGACACAGTGCTGCGCGGCCTGCGCGAGAATCCCGATTCCCGCCGCCACATCGTCAGCGCCTGGAAGGTGGACGAACTGAAGCAGATGGCCCTGCCGCCCTGTCACGCGCTTTTCCAGTTCTACGTGGCGCAGGGGCGGTTATCCTGCCAACTCTACCAGCGGAGCGTGGACAGTTTTCTGGGTTTGCCGTTCAACATCGCGTCCTATGCGATCCTGACGCACATGTTCGCGGAACAGTGCGATCTGAGGCCGGGGGAATTTATATGGACCGGCGGGGATTGCCACATTTACCTGAACCACCTGAATCAGGTGCAGGAGCAGCTCCAGCGCGAACCGGGGGCGCTGCCGCGTCTCGTCATCCGCCGCAAACCGCCTTCCATCTACGAGTACGAATACGAGGATTTCGAGATCGTGGATTACTATCCCCATGCGCACATCCGCGCCCCGATTGCGGTGTGAGGGGGGTATGAATACAAACCACACGCCACACCGCTGACAGGTGTCGTGTTTCCTTAATATTCCCTGCGGACGTCGGGGCTGCCTCATCTTGGTCGTTGGCCGGGCCCCCATAATCCGTTTTTGCCCCTTTTGAGTAATTTCTACTCCTTTTTGGAGTAGTTTTTACTCAGAACGGTGGATTGCGGATGCACTTAATCCCCTTGCATCCTTATGCAATTCGAGCTTGGCCCGGGAGAAAACGAAACCCCACCCCGCTATGGCATCGCGCACGATCCGAGCGGCGACGCCAGACCGGCCGAGCAGAAATTGGCCGTGGCGCGGGAGGCGATCCATTCCGTGACCAGATGGTGCGGGAGCAGCCCGTCGGCAGGTACGTACTCCAGCCCGTCAAGCACATCGCCGTAGGGGCCGAATCCGGATATGCGGTACGGGATCACTACGACATGGTCCCGGCGTTCCGCCATTTCCGCCACCGTGGCCCTGATGTGCCGTTCCGCTTCGGCTCTCGGTTCAGCCCAGTCTTCTCTGAGGGCCGCCACATGCACTTCCCCGTAGCCTGCGGACCGGAGCGCCTCCGCCGCATCCTGCATGGCACCGAGCACCCGGTTATTATCGTCTTCGGACCCCATGCCGTGTGCGATGAGCATTACCCCGGTGTCTTCCGGGCTGGATGTGTTCTCGTTTGCCCGGGCCAGCAGGATACGGGACGCTTCGCTGGAGCCCATCATCCCCTGGCGATCCAGCAGGATGCGACTGTCCGTCTTGAGAGGTTTGAGATGGGAGCCGTCCATCAGGTGGTGCCCCATGATCGCCTGTTCCGGCGGATCGGACCGCAGCCCGAACAGAAATTCGGTCTGATGCAGGAAGGAATCACCCGAAATAAACAGCCGCACCACCGCTACCGTACTTGCGCCGTGATTACGGAGCGAGTCCAGCGAGGCTTGCAGCGTTTCAGGATTCGCCATGCCGAACGCCAGGGATACAGGCAAGCGGTCGCGGAGTCCGGCGATGGACGCGTCCACCTGTTTGTTCCAGTCCGCGCCGCCGCCGTGCGCCATGATCAGCACCCCGAGACTATCCCCGGTCGGCTCCGCCGCCTGTTCGTGAGAGAGAGGTGTTGTTTGTGTCCAGCCGCTAACCATCCAGAGTATGGCGATGGCGGTGCATACAGTCCAGGCACGTTCTGATTTCCGCATCATAAATATTGTTGGCAGGTTGCTTATTTAAATTGAGTCTAAATATAAATATATGACGTGTACAGGTCTGCCCTGAAATGTGAATGTGTTGTTAAGACATGGAGGTGCATGAACATATACGCCAACTAATCTGCACGGCGCCGTTCATCTTTGCTCGATGGGCTTCGTTCCATCGGCGCCGCACTCGTGGAGGAGATGCTTGGACAACCGCTTCGCTTCATCAAGGCTATCCACGAAATATCCGGCGGGGACACGGCGAAAAACCTTGAGAGATCGCAGCGTCCTGGCCACGTCGCCAGACAAGCCCAACACAACGCAGGCGGTGTCGTCGTCGATGGCGTTTTGGACGAGTTCCTCGATCGCGAGCGCAGCGCTATCGTCTACGCCGGTGGTCCCGGAAAAATCAAGGATGATGATATCGTGATCCTCGATGTCCGCAGCAATCGCTCTGGTCAGTTCGTGTGCGGAAGCGATCGAGAAACTTCCCCTCAACCTGATGAGACCGACCGGTAGATTATAGGGATCGATATC
Source organism: Bacteroidetes bacterium SB0662_bin_6 (assembly GCA_009839485.1). NCBI lineage: Bacteria > Pseudomonadati > Bacteroidota > Bacteroidetes bacterium SB0662_bin_6. The sequence continues at coordinate 54,860 of VXPQ01000025.1, read as the reverse complement.
TTCCGGAGACGGAAAAAAATCGAGGTCCAGAAGTGGCACCGAAACCACGCTTTCCAGTTCGCTCTGCGCCAAGTCTCTCGAGCGCACCACGCCCGCCACGATCAACCCGAGCGCCACGGCGGTAACCAGATCGACGAACACGGTAACAAGGAAGGTAAGGAGCATTACAAGAACGTACTCGGGCCGGATCGCCCGCAGGCGGATGATGAAACGCCAATCAATAATGTCCCAGCCGATTTTTATAAGAATGCCGGCCAGAACGGCAAGCGGAATCGGTTCGGCAATCCAGCCGAAGCCGAGCAGCAGGCCGAGCAGGAGGAGTGCGGCCAGGGCGCCTGCCAGCGGGCTGCGCCCCCCGGCCCGGATGTTGGTGACGGTGCCCATAGTGGCGCCCGCCCCCGGCAACGCGCCCAGAATACCGGCCGCCAGATTACCGAGGCCTTGTCCCACGAGTTCACGGTTGGGGTTGTGGCGGGTGCGGGTTTGCGAATCCGCTACCAACGAGGTCAGCAGGCTGTCGATGGAACCGAGAAGCGCAAGGATCAGCGCCGGTTCCACGAAGCCCCCGATCAAGCCCCACTCCAACTGCGGCATCTGGAATGCGGGCAGGCCCGCAGGAATCACGCCGATGGTTCGCGCCTCGGTGAGCCAGAAAAACGCGACGCAAGTGCCGAGTATCAAGGCGGCCAAGGCGGGAGGCAGGAAGCGTCGTATCCGGCGGGGCCAGAAGACGCAAGTAGCCAAGGCGGTCAACCCGACAGCAAGATCGTGCGGATTGGGTTTGGCGATGGCATCCGGCCAGGCCGCAATCTGGGCAAGCGGCCCTCCCGGAACCGGCTCGGCGCCGAGGATGGTCAGAACCTGCAGGACTATGATGATTGCACCGATCCCGGTCATGAAGCCGGAAATCACGGAGTAGGGAGTGTAACTCACAAAGCTGCCGATCCGGAGGAAACCGAGGGAGATCTGTAGCAGGCCGGCCAGCATGACTATGGTGAAGGCAATTGCCAGATCGTCCGCATACAGGGTGACAACCGCCGCCATAGCAACAGTCATCGGGCCGGTGGGGCCGGAGATTTGCGAAGGCGTGCCGCCGAACACGGCGGCAAAGAATCCCACTGCGACGGCGCCGTAGATTCCAGCAACCGGCCCCAGCCCCGAGGCAACACCAAAGGCCAAGGCCATCGGAAGCATCACAATCGCGGAGGTGACACTGCCGAATACGTCCCCTGTAAAAGTGGACCCAACCGACGCAAAAGAGAGATTTCCCTCTTTTTTTCCGAACAATTTCAAGCTGCCTCCTTTTTCGGTAATTTCCCATCCAAACCGTAATAAACTTCATCCGGTGTTCGGTTGTCAAGGCCTTGGTGCGGGCGTTCTTCGTCGAAGCAGCCCAGGTAGTCGGCGATTTCCTTCCGGGCTTTGGCCACCGTCTTATGGGCGCGTCGGTAGACTTCTTCCTGCTTGAGGCTGTGCCGGAGGCGCTCGCCGAATTTTCCGTTCCCAATGTCCCCGGAACCCCTCCTCCTGTTCTCCCGTAGCCACCCAAAGGCTCTTTTCACCGAGGTCGTGAGGGCCTTTCCCCCACTGCATTGCCCACCGCATGAGGACCTGCCATGACCCGATCACTGATCTTTGCGATGTTGTTTTCGGCCCTACCCGTCATGCTGCCCGTCGCCGCCCAGGACCTTGCAGTTTCTCCGGTCGCCGGATCGATCCACATGATCAATGGTCAGGGCGGCAATATCGGCGTCTCCGTCGGGGCGGACGGCTTCCTGATGGTCGACGACAAATTCGCCCCGCTGGCCGACCAGATTCGCGCCCGACTCGAGGGTCTGGGCGAGGGCGAACTCAAATTTCTCCTCAACACCCATTTTCACGGGGACCACACCGGCGGCAACGAGGTGTTCGGCGTCGAAACCCCGATCATCGCCCACCACAATGTCCGTACCCGGCTGATGACCGAGCAGCGCCGCGGCGATCGGGTCACTCCACCGGCGCCGCCCGCGGCCTGGCCGGTGATCACCTTCGACGATGCGATCTCCATCCACTTCAACGGCGAGGAAGTCAAGGTGCTGCACATTCCCCATGCCCACACCGACGGGGACGCGCTCATTTTCTTCACGGGTTCCAATGTCGTCCACATGGGGGACACCTTCTTCAACCAGCGCTTTCCCTTCGTCGATATCGACAGCGGCGGTGCCGTCGAAGGGGTCATTGCGGCGGGCCGCGCGGTATTGGCGCACGCCGACGACGAGACCCGGATCATTCCGGGCCATGGCCCTGTCGCCTCGCCGTCCGACCTCGAAACCTATCTGCGCATGATCGAGGAAACCCGGGCCGCTGTCGCTGCGGGGATCGAAGCGGGTCACAGCCTTGAGGAGTTGCAGGCGGCGGGCACGGGCGACGAATGGGCTTCGTGGGGCGACGGTTTTATCTCCACCGAGCGCTGGATCGCCACGCTGCACCGCGATCTGACCGAATAGGCTGACCGAATGGATCAGCCCGGCTTGCTTCTCCCAAAGAACCGCGACCTCATCCCTCTCCGCAATCATGACCGATAAGCGCCGCGCCGGAGCAGAGATCGTACTCATTGCCGCCGTGGCGGAGACGAACCGGGTCATCGGTCGGGAGAACCGGCTACCCTGGCATCTTTCCGAAGATCTGAAACGGTTCAAACGGTTGACATCGGGCCATCCCATGATCATGGGCCGGCGCACGTTCGAGTCGCTTGTAAACGAGTTCGGCGGGCCGCTGCCCAACCGACGTTTGCTGATCGTCACATCCCAAGGCAAGCTCAAGGGATATCCCGACATTGAGACCTTCCCCGATCCCGAGGCTGCCCTGACCGCTGCGCAGGAAGCGCCGTGCGTCTTCATCGGCGGTGGCGCGACCATCTACGAACACTTTCTCGAACGTGCGGATCGGTGGGAATTAACCATCGTGGAAGGGAATTATCAGGGAGACACTTATTTCCCACGATACGAACACCTGATCGGAACCGTGTTCAGGAAGACCGGGGAAGATCGCCGCGACGGGTTTCGTTTCGTGACCTGTGAACGGATAGGCGCTACGGATCGGTTTTAGAGAACTATCCCTGGCATAAGCGCCGCGTTTGCGGGCGCCGGGGCACGATTTTCTTTCATAATCAGGGTATATCGCAATGCATGGTTATCGGCGAACGCTTTTCTGTGCGCTCCGCATGTTCTGTGCGCTGCTTCTTGTCCTGCTGACCGGCTCATGGGCAAGGCAGTCCGGCATGGCGCAGGACGCCATACCGTTGTGGCCTGAGGGAGCACCCGGGGCTGTGGGTGAAGAAGCGGAAGACATCCCCACGCTTACGATCTACCTTCCCGAAACGTCCGCTGCGAACGGGGCGGCGGTGGTCGTATGCCCCGGCGGCGGATACGCCCATCTCGCGATGGATCATGAAGGCAGGCAGGTTGCCGAATGGCTCAACGAACGCGGCGTCGCGGCCTTTGTCCTGAAGTACCGCCTCGGGCCGCGCTACGGTCATCCGTCTCCGCTCATGGATGCGCAGCGGGCGATTCGGTACGTCCGGGCGCACGCCGGCGAACTCGGCGTTGATCCGTCGCGCATAGGCATCTGGGGTTTCTCTGCGGGCGGGCATCTCGCGGCTACGACCTCCACGCATATTACGCCGGGCGTATCCGATGCGGCGGATCCCCTCGAACGCCATTCCTCCCGGCCGGACTTTTCGATCCTTGCGTATCCGGTCATTACCATGACGGATCCCCACACGCACCAGGGGTCCCGCCTTCATCTGCTGGGGGAAGATTACGATTCCGACTTGGCGGACCGGCTTTCGAACGAGAAACAGGTAACCGCCGATACGCCGCCGGCTTTTCTGTTCCATACGGATGACGACGGACCGGTCCCCGCGGACAACAGCGTGGCGTATTACCTTGCACTGCGCGCGGTGGGCGTTCCTGCGGAATTGCACATCTATCGATCCGGTCCCCACGGCGTAGGCCTGGCACCCGACGATCCGGTGCTTTCTACCTGGCCCGATCGTCTTGAGGACTGGATGCGGGTCCAGGGGTTACTCGGAGAGTGATTACTCGTCCGTCACGCAGCCGAGGCTGGCGGGCTGAACACACTTGATGTACTTGTAGAGGGTGCCGCGCGCAGCCTTGAAAGCGGGCGCGGACCAGTTTTCTTTCCTGCGCGTCAGTTCTTCCTTGCTGACATCCATGTCGATGGTGCGCTGCTCGGCGTCGATGGTCACGATGTCGCCGTCCTGCACGAAGGCGATGGGGCCGCCTTCCTGGGCTTCGGGGCATACATGCCCGATGATGAATCCGTGCGATCCTCCGCTGAAACGCCCGTCGGTCATCAGCGCCACATCCTTGCCGAGGCCGGCGCCCATGATGGCGGACGTGGGGGTGAGCATTTCCGGCATGCCGGGGCCGCCTTTGGGCCCTTCGTACCGGATGATGACGATGTCACCCTTTTGGATCCGGCCCGCCTTCAGCCCATCCAGCATGTCCTCCTCAGCATCGAACACCCGGGCCGGGCCCTTGAAATACGTGCCTTCCTTGCCGGTTATCTTGGCTACGGCTCCTTCCGGCGCCAGATTTCCGTAGAGAATCGTCAGGTGTCCGGTTTTCTTCAGGGGTTTTTCGAGGGAATGCACGATATCCTGTCCCTCGGCGAGGCCCGGCAGGGGTTCGAGGTTCTCCGCAAGCGTTTTGCCGGTCACCGTCATGCAGGAGCCGTCGAGATAGCCTTCCTTGAGCAGGTACTTCATGACGGCGGGCGTCCCCCCGATCTCATGCAGGTCCGCCATCACGTACTGGCCACTCGGCTTCAGGTCCGCGAGATACGGCACGCGGTCGCTGACCCGCTGAAAATCGTCCATGGACAAGTCAACCTCCGAAGCCCGGGCCATCGCAATGAGATGCAGCACGGCATTCGTCGAGCCGCCCAGTGCCATCACGACCACCATGGCGTTCTCGAAAGCCTGCCGCGTCATGATGTCGCGGGGTTTGAGATTCTGCCGGAGCAACTCGCCCACGGCCTCGCCCGCCCGGCGGCATTCGTCCATTTTCTCGTCGTATACGGCGGGCGTGGAGGAAGAATAGGGAAGCGACATCCCCAGCGCCTCGATGGCGCAGCCCATCGTGTTCGCCGTGTACATGCCCCCGCACGCGCCCGCGCCGGGGCACGAGTGCCGGACGATGGTTTTGCGTTCCTCGTCGGTGATGGCGCCGGCAAGGTATTCGCCGTAGGACTGCGCGGCGGAGATGATGTCCCGCTTTTGCTCTCCGCCCCGCAGATACGTGCGCCCGGGCAGGATCGTGCCGCCGTAGACTACAATGCCCGGCCGGTTCAGCCGGCCCAGCGCCATGATGCAGCCGGGCATGTTTTTGTCGCAACCCGGAATGGCCACGACGGCGTCGTACCACTGGGCCCGCACCACGGTCTCGATCGAATCGGCGATGAGGTCGCGGGACTGGAGCGAGAAGCTCATGCCATCGGTGCCCATGCTGATGCCGTCGGAGACCCCGATCGTGTTGAACCGCAGGCCCACCAGACCGGATGCAGCGACTGCCTCGCGCACCTGCGCAGCCAGCTTGTCGAGGTGCATGTTGCAGGGATTGCCCTCCCACCAGTTGGACACGATGCCGACCTGCGGCTTGTTCATGTCCTCTTCCGTAAGCCCGGTCGCGTACAGCATGGCCTGCGAGATCCCTCGTGTAAGAGGCTGTGTGATCAGGCGGCTGTATCGATTCATTTCGCGGGATGATGGATCGGGCATGGTCGGGAGTGCAGAGTTGTGGGACAGGGTATGGAACGCGGCGTTTCGGTAAACGGTTGACGACCGGGACGGATCCACTCGACATTCCCGTACCGCCATGCCCGATCACACGCTATCCCCCACGCAGGAAGCGCTTTGCGCCTCGTACGACGGGGATGTTTCGGACCTTCGCGCACTCTTTCTGAATTGCACGTTGAAGCCGTCTCCCGAACGGTCCCACACGCAGGGACTGATGGATGTGTCTATCGCCATCATGGAGAAGAACGGGATCGCGGTGGAGTCGCTGCGCCCGGTGGATTATCATCTTGCGTTCGGAGTCTATCCCGACATGACCGAGCACGGGGCGGACCGGGACGACTGGCCCATGTTGTACGAGAAGGTGCGCGCAGCGGACATCCTCGTGATCGGCTCGCCCATCTGGCTGGGCGAAAAATCATCCGTATGCACGCAGGTCATCGAGCGGCTCTATTCCTGCTCGGCGCTGCTTAACGATGCGGGCCAGTATGCCTACTATGGCAAGACGGGAGGCTGCCTCATTACAGGAAACGAGGATGGCGTGAAGCACTGTTCCATGAGCATTCTGTACGCCTTGCAGCACGTGGGCTATACGATTCCGCCGCAGGCCGATGCAGGATGGATTGGAGAGGCGGGGCCGGGGCCATCCTACCTTGACGAGGGGTCCGGCGGCCCGGAAAACGAGTTCACCCAGCGCAACACCACGTTCATGACGTGGAATCTGATACATTTCGCCCGGATGCTCAAGGACGCCGGCGGCGTTCCGGCGCATGGAAATCAGCGCGCCGCCTGGGATGCCGGGTGCCGGTTCGACCATGCGAACCCGGAGCACAGGTAGGGGTTGGGAGGTATTGACCTCCTTGCCGCTCAGGCGCTCTCCTCATCTTCCCCCTCCTTCAACTGCCCCCGGATTTTCTTCAGGGTGGAGAACACTCCGAAGATGACCATACCGGCGACGAAGAAGTACACCCAGATGGGGATGTCGCGTCCGACGACGACCAGATACAGGTAGGCCGATACGAAGAAGAACGAGGCGGACAATACGGGGGCCACGATCGACCGGCGGCGGCGCAGGTTCCGAACGAGCCAGGCGATGGAGACCGTAAAGAAGGGAATGGCGCCCACGTAAATCGATCCGAAGATGATCGGATTCACGTTGTAGCGCTCCCCAAGCCCCATAAACCAATCGACGAATGCTTCCACAGAGGTTACGGAAATGGTCTGAAAAAACCGGACAATCCCTTACGTGTACCGCTGCGTTTGGTTCATGCGCTATGAAGCCCGGACGGTGAACAACGCATTCCGGAGATTCGCTACCCGGCGGGTAGTGAATTAGGGCAGCAAAAGATTCTCTCCCCAATGAGTATAGAATTGGGCAGGAGCGGAATACCCGCTGGGGCTGGTCGGGGGCGATGCCCCGACCAGTCCCGTCGCCTCAGCGATTCGCCTGCCTTTTCAATGCCCGGCTTTTCCATAGATAGTAAATAACCGGGATGACGACCAGCGTCAGGATCGTCGACGAAACCATTCCCCCGACCATCGGCGCCGCGATGCGTTTCATTACCTGGGAGCCCGTACCGTGCCCCCATAAAATGGGCAACAGGCCGGCCATGATGGCCATGACGGTCATCATTTTGGGCCGCACGCGATCAACGGCGCCCACAATGATCGCTTCGTACAGATCCTTCAGCGAGGTCATTTGTCCCCGCGAAAGTCTGTCCTTATATGCCTGATCGAGATAGATCAGCATGATCACGCCTGTTTCCGCGGCGACGCCGGCCAGGGCAATGAAGCCGACCCCAACGGCTACGCTGAGGTTGTAGTCGAACAGATACAATAGCCAGATCCCGCCGACGAGCGAAAACGGCAGCGACAACATCACGATAAGGCTCTCGGTAATGTTCTTGAAGTTCAGATAGAGCAGCAGGAAGATGATGATTAGCGTCAGCGGAATAACGATCTGCAGGCGCTGCCGGGCCCGTTCCATGTATTCGTACTGCCCGCTCCAGACCATGCTGTATCCCTCCGGCAGGTCTACCTGCTCATGCACGGCAGCACGGGCGTTCTTTACGTAGGTGCCTACATCGATGTCGCGGATGTCCACATAAACCCAGGAGGTCGTGCGCGCATTTTCGCTCTTGATGACCGGCGGCCCGTTGACGATACTGAAATCGGCCACATAACTCAGCGGAATCTGCGCCTCCGTAGGGGTAGGGATCAGCACCCGCCTGAGCGCCGGCAGGTTATCGCGCAGTTCGCGGCTGTATCGGACGTTGACCGGATAGCGCTCAAGCCCCTCGACCGTCCGGGTGACATTCATTCCGCCGATGGCCGACATGATCACATCCTGCACATCGCCCACGGTCAGGCCGTACCGGGCAGCTTCTTCGCGGTTTATCCGATAGTCGATAAAGTTGCCGCCGACCGCCTTGTCCGGGAAGGCGCTCAACGTGCCGGGCACCGTCTGCACAATGGCTGCAACGCGTTGTCCCAGGTCGGAAAGGATATTCAGGTCAGGCCCCATCAGTTTGATGCCCACCGGCGTCTTGATGCCCGTCGAGAGCATATCGATGCGCGTTTTGATGGGCATGGTCCAGGCGTTGGTGAGGCCCGGAAAGTCGATAGCGGCATCGAGTTCCCGGACGAGTTGGTCCATCGTCATGTCTTCTCGCCATTCATCCTCCGGCTTCAGGGTGATCGTGGTTTCTATCATGGACAATGGCGCCGGGTCCGTCGCCGTTTCGGCGCGGCCCACCTTGCCGAACGCATGGTCTACCTCGGGGAAGCTCTTGATGATCTTGTCCGTTTGCTGAAGCAGTTCCCTGGCCTTGGTAATGCTGATACCCGGATCGGTGGTGGGCATGTAGAGCAGATCCCCCTCGTTCAAAGGCGGCATGAATTCGGAACCCAGTTTGCCGAGGGGATAGGCCGTGGCTCCCAGCACCACCAGCGCCGCCGCAATGGTGATCCATTTGAACCGGAGCACGGCGTGAATCACCGGGCGGTATATGGCGATCAGAAAGCGATTGACAGGGTTCTTTTTCTCCGGCAGGATATTGCCGCGTATGAAGTAGCCCATCAGCACCGGCACCACCGTAATGGCCAGAAGCGCCGAGGCCGCCATGGCGTAGGTTTTCGTGAAAGCCAGCGGCTTGAAGAGCCTGCCTTCCTGCGCCTGGAGCGTGAATACGGGCAGAAAGGAGAGCGTGATAATCAGCAGCGAATAAAACAACGCCGGCCCGACCTCTTTGGACGCATCGATTATGATGCGCCAGCGGTCTTTTTTCCCGAGGTCGCGCTCCATGTGTTTATGGGCGTTCTCGATCATCACGATCGCCGCGTCGACCATCGCGCCGATGGCGATGGCGATACCGCTGAGCGACATGATGTTGGCATTGAGACCCTGGTAATACATTACCAGAAACGCGATCAGAATTCCCATCGGAAGGGTGAAGATCGCTACGAAGGCGCTGCGGAAATGCAGCAGGAACAGGATGGTCACCAGCGCCACGATGAGGCTCTCTTCGAGAAGCTTCCCTTTCAGATTGTCGATAGCGCGCTCGATGAGGCTGCTGCGGTCATAGACGGTCTGAATGGTTATTCCTTCCGGCAGTCCCGTCTTCAGTTCCTCCAGTTTCGCCTTGACGGCGTCGATCGTCTTGAGGGCGTTTTCGCCATAGCGCATCACGACGATCCCGCCGACGGTTTCGCCTTCTCCATCCAGATCCACCAGGCCGCGGCGCAACTCGGGCCCCAGATGCACATGGGCGATGTTCCGGATCAGAATGGGCGTGCCATTCTCGTCCACCCCGACGGGTGTGTTCTCTATGTCCTCGACGGATTGGATATAGCCTAGCCCCCGTACCATAAACTCGGTCTCGCCCATCTCGACCAGTCTGCCGCCCACATCGTTGTTACTGCGTTGCAGGGCCGTGCGCACTTTCGACAGGGGGATGTTGTAAGCCAGCAGTTTGTTGGGATCGACCTCGACCTGATACTGCTTGACGTAGCCGCCGATGGAAGCCACTTCGGCCACCCCCGGCACGCTCATCAGTTCGTAGCGCAGAAACCAGTCCTGTATCGAGCGCAGTTGCTGAAGGTCGTACCGGTCTCCGCCGTCGAGCACATATTCGAAGGCCCAGCCGACGCCCGTGGCGTCCGGCCCCAGCGTGGGCGTCACGCCGCCGGGAAGCCGATTGGCGACATAGTTGAGATACTCCAGGACCCGGCTGCGGGCCCAGTACATGTCGGTGCCGTCTTCGAAGATGATGTAGACGAACGAGTAGCCGAAGAACGAATAACCGCGCACGGCTTTCGCAAAGGGTACCCCCAACATGGCTGTCGTGAGCGGATACGTTACCTGGTCTTCGACGACCTGCGGAGCCTGTCCCGGATATTCGGTGAAGACGATCACCTGCACATCGCTCAGGTCGGGGATGGCGTCTACGGGCGTGCGGAACATCGCCCAGGCGCCGGCCAGTCCGATCAGGAGGGTGAAGATGATCACCAGCAGGCGGTTATTGACCGAGGCCTCTATGATCTTTTCCAACATGATTTTCTCTGTAAACGGTCGGGGAATGCCCTAAGGCGAATCAGGAATCAGGGATGGGCCCCAGGCTCAATGCTGATGATGCATTTGTGCGTCGGATTCTTCAGGCGTGGTGGATACCATTTCCGGCATGGTCTCCGATGCTTCGCCGGCAGGCTGTGCGCCCGATTGCGTCTGCTCCTGCAACATTTTTCGGATGGCTTCCTGCAAGCGGCTTTCGCTGTCCAGCATGAACTGGGCGGACGTGACGACTTCTTCGTCGCCCGACAGGCCGGTGAGCACTCGCACCAGGCTGTTGCCCGGCCCGCCTTCTTCGCCGATCCGGATTTCGCGCGGCTCGAATCGACCTTCACCGTGGGCCACGAAGACGAGTGCGCGGGCCCCGGAGCGAATCACGGCCTCGGAAGGCACGACCAACGCATCGGGTATGACCTTGCCCTGGAGCCGGATATTGGCGTACATCCCCGGTTTGAGGTCCAGATCCGGATTGGAAAAGACCAGGCGCACATGCACATCGCGGGCTTTCTCGCGCAGATAGGGGTAGATGTAGGAGACCTGCCCCGTGTAGGTTTTCCCCGGCAAGTAGGATAGTTCCATCTCGACCGGTTGCCCCTCGCTGATCCACGGCGCCTCGTTGTCGTAGAAGCTGGCATGCACCCACACCGTCCGCAGGTCGGCGATTTCGAAGAGGTCCATGCCGGCCTCGATATGGGCGCCTTCTATGGCGTCTCTTTTCACGACGATGCCGGTAGCCGGGGCTTCGAGCAGGGTGGTCTTTTTCACCTCGCCGGTTTGCTCCAGGCGCTCGATCTCCGAGGAGGGGATGTCCCAGTATTCAAGGCGGGTGCGGGCCGAGGCCAGCAATTTTTCGGCGTCTTCCCGGACCGAAGCGACGCTGCTCTCGGCCAGCATCCGGTAGTTTTCGAGCGCCAGCAGATATTCCTGCTGGGTGGCGACCAGTTCCGGGGAGTAGATTTCCATCAACGGGTCTCCCTGCCGGACCTGATCGCCGATAAAGTTGACGTAAAGCCTTTCGATCCAGCCGGATATCTTGGCGTTGACCAGATAAAGACGCTCTTCGTCGTACCGGACCTCGCCGACGGTACGGATCATGCGGGAAAAATCCATTCGCCGGACGTGATCGGTGCGTACGCCCATGTTCTGTACCGTCGCGGGATCGATGGACACCGTACTGCCCGATTCCGCTTCGCCTTCGTCCGCGTAGACAGGGATCAGATCCATGCCCATGGCCGACTTGCCGGGCTGGTCGTAGATTTCCTCCGGGTTCATGGGCGCCTGCCAGTAGAGGACGTTGCGTTCCCCTTCGTCGGCAGATGCCTCATTCCGGGCTACGGTGGCCGTTCCGTCCGTGGTGATGCGCCCGAGGAGAAACCCCCCGGCCGCAAGCGCCGCAAGCAGCAGCGGGATTCCGAGCCATTTGGTGAATTGTTGTGTGTTCATGGTATTCAGGGTCTGGCTGGATGCCGGGTTGGCATCTTAACGTGTGTCGAGGTCTGCAAGCGAGCGGATGCCCAGCGCTCGTTCGAGGGCGGCGGTCATCTTCAGGTAGCGCGCGAATGTGTCTTCGTAGCCCGTCCCCAACGAGAAGAGCATGCGCTCGGCGTCAAGCAGGTCAAGGAAATCGGTGCGGCCGGTGGTGTAGGCGCTGAGCGTAGCCTGGAGCGTGGTCTCGGCCTGGGGAATAAGGGCTTCCTGATACAGGGCAAGCTGCTGAGCCTCCCCCCGCAACCGGCTTACGAGATCGGCGATCTGCGTCCGGAACGAGGTTTCAAGCGCTTCCTGGCGTGCCTCGACCTGGATGCGGCGTACGTGGGTTTCCTCCAGGCGGGCCCGCCGGCTCCCGCGTTGGAGCGGCACTTTGATGGTGGCGCCAACCGCGACGGCATCGCGTCCCGTGGCCGTCGGGGGCACGTCGGCGCTGCCTATGTCGAAATACGTAATGTTCAGGCCGAAATCGGGCATGAACTGCTTGCGGGCCAGGGCGATCCGGGCATCGGCGTACCGTGCTGCCGCGTCGAGGGCATCGGCTTCGGGCCGTTCTCTCAGGGCGATCTCTAACAGCGCGGCTTCATCGAGGCGGGGAATGGGCGGCGCCTCGATCCGGATGCCGGCTGTAAAGGCGTCGGATGTGGGCCGGTTGAGCAGGCGTGTCAGGGTTTCGGCGGCCGTGCGGCGATGCTCTGCAAGTTCAAGTTGCACGCGCGCGAGCGTGTTCTTCTCCAGTTGCGCTTTCAGGATGGCTTGTTGCACGCCGCTACCCACTTCGTATTGCGCGGCGGCGGCCCCTTCAAAGCTCTCCAACCTGTCCTGAAAATCGAGGATGAGCTGCTCCTGCTGCTGGATCCGATAGAGTTCGTAGTACGCCTGCTTGGCCTCGAAGAGCAGGTCCTCTTCAAAGGTATCTGCTTCAAAGCCTGCGACTACGGCGTTCAGGTCGGCGATGGCGCCCTGGAGACTGAGCTTGCCGGGGTACGGCACCGGTTGCTCGATGCGCCATTGGCTGCGCTGCGTGCCCCGCGCCGTTAGCAGCGGGTACGGTTGATAACCGACCGTCACGGAAGGATCCGGGAAGGCGGACACCTGGCGGCTTCGGGTGGCCAATACCTCTGTCTCCAGTCGGGACACTCGCAGAGACGGGTTGTTGGCCTGTATCTCTGTCAGAAGATGGTCGAGACTCAGGAGCGTGTCGACGGGCGCAAGCGGTCGATGCTTTGCATGGGCCATCGCCGGGAGCAGAAGCACGGCGATGAGTATGGCGCGGGCTGCGCCAATGGGTTGAATCAGCTTCATGGAATTCCTGACCTGTTAAGACTTCCTGTTGCAAACACGAGAGGTACGGTCGACCCGGACCTCAAGGAGTAGGGGGAAGCAACAAGTCTCTCAGATCAGGAACGTAGCGAGAAGGGCCTGTCTGTCGACGAGGGGAAACTCGGTAAAGGGTGGGGGAGCGGAGATGCGTGGGGATATAGATACCTTATCCGGTGCTTCGTATCCGGTACAAAGAAGGGGAGCAAGGGAAAAATTGCTTGCATCCCGCGATGGGGTCCTGGAAAGAAGCGCTACGGCCTCGCCGATCGAAGCCGATTCGAATGCGCAGCATGGCCGGGTATCCAAAGAAGATGGTACACCTTCATGCGTCGATTCCCCTTCGTGTTCGTGCGGGCAGGGAGGAACTGGCGCATCGGCAGACGCATGGGAATGCGTGTTTTCGTGGTGGCAGTCGTGGGCTCCATGCAGGTCGTTTTGCCCCATGGCGCAGGTCGTTTGCACCAGAGGCGACGCCACGCCGAACAGCAAACTCAGACCGAGCAGCGTGGAAAGAAGTCTGTATATTCTCAGCGCACGGAGCATTCTTTATAATTTCCAAAAGGAACGATCAGCGGCACGCATTATCCGGGTTGCTATTGTTCGTAAAAGGACAAACCCGGAAATGGTTTCGTGAAACCGGACAAGGTCGCCAACCATACTAACGCTCATGAGCCATTCCGTTCGCCAGCACCTGCAAGTCGACATCGAAGCCTACGACGCGTCGATTCGCAGCTTCATTCCCGGCTACGAGGCGATGCTTGAACGGGCCGCGGAGGAAATCGCCCGGGTCAAGCCGGAACGGATCCTCGATCTTGGCGCCGGGACGGGCGCGCTGGCGGAGGTGATCCTGAAAAGGTGGCAGGCAGGCGTCGTGGAGTTGGTGGACGTGGACGGGGAAATGTTAAGTCGTGCCGGGTCGAGGTTACGGCGCTTCGGGGAGCGGGTCCGTTTGCGCAGGCAGTCATTCAACGATCCGTTGCCGGGCTGCGATGCGGTTGCCGCCTCCCTCTCCTTGCATCATGTGGCCGACATGGGCGCCAAGACTGCGTTATACGGCCGCATCGCGCAGGCGCTACGTGCAGGGGGCGTTTTCGTCAATGCCGACGTGACCATGCCGGGGGCGGACCCCGACCGCGCAGCGGACTACGCTGCCTGGGCGGCGCATCTGGTGGCCTGCGGCATCGATGAGGCGCAGGCCTATCGGCACTTTGACGAGTGGTCGGACGAGGACACCTACTTTCCCCTTGACAGGGAGCTTCGGGCGATGCGTGAGGCGCGGTTCGAGGCCGAGTGCGTCTGGCGCCAAACCCCGAGCACGGTTCTCGTTGGCCGCAAGCGGAACGTAAGCTACATCGAGTAGCCGATCCTGGCGCAGATCAGGACGCCGTTGTGACCGGCCGGCGAGTAGCGCGGATACTTGCGCGCGCCACCTTCGCTGATGCAGAGGACAGCGAAATCACCGGAAGTATGAAATGGTCGGGGTGGCGGGATTTGAACCCACGACCTCTTCGTCCCGAACGAAGCGCGCTACCGGGCTGCGCCACACCCCGAAAAGCCGGATCCGCTTCCAAAAAATCCGAAAGCAGACAAAAGGCAAAGTCGAACGCGCACTCCCCTGCCGGGTTTCACCGCCCCGCTTCTCGTGCACGCTCAGAAGCGCACCTTGACTCCTACCTGAGCCCGGCGTGTGTCCCCAAGCCCGCTTCGGATCGCGCCGTCGAAATTGAAAAGGAGTGATCCAAGGGCGGTGTCGAGGAAATTGTCGGCGTTGGTGATGTTGAAGAGGTCCACGATGATTTCCACCCGCTGCTGCACCCCGAATGTACGCGACAGCCGCACATCCCAGGTGAAGAACTCGTTGTCCCGCCGCAGTGTGTTGCGCTGGAGGATCGTCCCGTCTGCACAGATACGGTCCGACGGCACCGCGGCGCGCTCCCCCCGCAGGGCGCAGCTCTCTGACACCGGCGAGGCCGACAGATACCGGAAGATGTTGCTGAACGACACCTTGCCCGGAAGCGAGAAAACGAAATAGCCGGTGAACTGGTGGCGGCGGTCACGGTCGGACCAGCCGTACTCAGGCGCCAGATTGCGGGCGTCCGCGTAGGTGAAGGTGAACGGGTCGCGCTCGTTGTCATCGTCCGAGCGGTCGAAGGCGAGCGTGTAGCTGGTTTCGAAATCCAGCAGTCCGTCGAATGCGTCGCGTCCGCGCGCGCCGACCGTGATGCCGTGGTACCGCGAGCGCGCCGAGCTTTCCAGGGTGTACAGGGAAGTGATGCCGCCGCCTCCGGGATGCGTACCCGGCCCAAAGGGGGATCCGAGCACGGCGGCGTTGCGGTCTACGAAGCGAAAAAGATTATCGGTGCGCGCGTGCTGCCAGGAGATACTCGCTGCCAGACCGTTTCCGAAGGCATGGTCCACCCCGGCGCTGAACGACCACGTGCGCGGCAGTTGCAGTTCCCGGTCACTTACATGAATTTCGGGCAGGAAGGGCGTGGTGCTTGCCCCGTCGATCAGTTCGTCGATCGGCGGCACGGGACCGAGCACGGGGGCATCGGCGCTGCTTCGGAACAGTATCTGCTGAAATGCGCCGTTGGTGGAGCGGTGTTGCGCGAAGACCAGCCCCGGTATGCGCGCATAATACGAGCCGGCATTGGCGCGTACGACGGTGGCGTCCTTGCCCCCGACATTCCAGGTCAACCCGAGCCGGGGCTGGAAATTGTTGAGGTCGTCGGGAATCGTCCCGTCCGACGGGAAACGCGGGTCGTTCAGGTAAGGTGCATAGAACGTTTCCTCGGGTTCTACGAACACATCCGGATGCCAGACCCCTTCCCAGCGCAGCCCGAGATTCAGGACCAGACGGGTCCCGATCTTCCAGGTGTCCTGGATAAACAGCGCCAGTTCGTTGGTGTAGAAAGCCTGCCGTCCCAGGTCTTCGGGGGACGTCCCGGGCACCGTGGCCGACTGCAGGTACAGAAGCACCGGCCCGGTGATCGAAGCGCCTTCCGGACAGATTCCCTCCGGACTGCTCGACCCGTCCGAACAGGTAACGTACCGGTTTCCCTGCTCGACGAATCCCATAAAGCCGTCCACCGAGTCGAATATATAGCGCCCGTTGGCAAAACCGATGAATTGCTGTTCTACCTTTGTCCGGTTGTACTCTATCCCGGCCTTGAAAAGGTGATCGCCCGTCAGGAAAGAAACATTGTCGATGAGTTGCAGCCGGGTATCTTCGCCGGGGTCGATCGGCAGGAAGAACGGCAAGCCTATCCGGAATCCGTCGGCGAAATCCATGGCGATGTCGGGGAAGGGACGTCCGCCTATGGCGTCGAACTGGGGGGTGGGCGGGGGAACGGCGCCGGGCAAAATGGGCCCCTGATAGTGCCGGGGGCGGCGCTCTATGGCCCACTGGGCCCGGAATTCGTTGAACGCTGTGTTTCCCAGCAACGAGCGCAGGCCGACATTGACAGCGTGTGAGTGGTCCTGCTCGACGCCGTTTGCCGAGAGTCCCCACGAGTCCACGTCAAAGGTGCCGTTTACCTGTTCGGACCAGGCATAGTTGTACTTCACCGAAATCTGGTTCAGGGTATTCAGGTGGAAGTCCAGTTTGGCGGTGACGGCGCGGGCGTCGTCGCTGCGGGAAATGGGCCCGAATTCGGCGTCGAAGAGTTGGGGCCATCGGGTGCGCAGAAAAATATCCAGTTTGCCGAGTTCCGCCGGGCTGCGGACAGCCCGCGAGGTTTGCTTGGTCTCTGACGCGATTTGCTGATCGTAGGCCACGAAAAAGAACGCGCGATCCCTGACGATCGGGCCGCCGAACGTAAACCCGAACTGGTTTCGTCCGAACTCCGGCTTGCCGCCGCCCCGGTGCGGGCGGTATTCGGAGGAGATGGCGTCCCACTGTCCGAAATAATGCGCCGATCCCCGGAATTCATTGGTCCCGGAACGCGTCACGACATTGATGAAGCCGCCCGAAGAACGACCGAACTCGGCAGGGGCCCCCTGGCTTACGACGACCATCTCTTCCACGGCATCCTGGTTGAAGGTGAACGCCGGTCGCTGTCCGCCCCGTTGTTCGCCGAAGAAGGGGTTGTTGAAATCGGCCCCATCCACCATGAAGTTATTGAAGATGCCCCGCTGCCCGCCGATGTTGAGCACTTCGCCGTCGGGCCCCTGGCTGATGGCCACGCCGGGAGTCAGTAGCGTGAGGTCGATAAGATTGCGGCCATTGTTGGGCAGAGCGTCCACGATCTCCTCGGACAGGCGTTGCGACCGGGTCGCGTCTTCGGGGTCGAGCAAAGGCGTCTGTTCGGCGGTCACGGTGATTTCTTCTATTTCGATGGCCTGAAAAGCGAGATCCACGTCGAGCGTTTCACCCACATGCAGCACCAGATTCTCGCGGCGGATTTCCCCGAGGTTGACTTCGGAGACCACCCGGATCGTGTAGGTCCCCCGTGGAAGCAGCGCCCGCGCGAAGGTGCCGGAGGAAGTGGTTTCAGCCACGGTGCGCAGACCGGTTTCGAGGTGGTGAATGATCACCGAAGCGTCGGGTACCGGCTCGCCCGAGGCGTTATACACCGTTCCTCGTATGATGCCGGTGGTTGCCGCGGACTGCGCATGCGCCGGCGCCGCGCCAATGAGCAGGACCACGGCGAGAACAAATGTCGGGGCACAGGCGAGAACGGAAATTCGGGGAGTGGACACGGATACTGACGAGTGAATGAACAAATTACGCGGCGTCGATACCCACCACATCCGTGATCGAATCGAACCCGTCGTTTTCAAGCAATTGAACCAATCCTGTCTTGATGTCGCGCACCACCCCCGGGCCGCGGTAAACAAGTGCCGTGTAAATCTGTACGAGCGAGGCTCCGGCGCGGAGTTTCCGATAGGCGTCTTCTGCGGAAAATACGCCTCCCACGCCGATGATGGGCAAAGCCCCTTCCGTGAGGCGGTACAGGCGCCGCACAAGATGCGTGGCTCGGGCTTCGAGCGGCCGTCCGCTGAGTCCGCCTCTCCCGATGGCGCGCAACCGCGCCGGGGGTGTGGTGAGCCCCTCGCGATCGGTTGCCGTGTTGGTGGCCACGAATCCCGCGATTCCGTATTCCAGGGCAAGGCGCACGGTTTCCCGAAGGGTACTGTCGAACACGATCCGGTCGGAAACGGGGGGCGGCATTTTTAGCAGCACGGGTACGTCGGGCGCCGATTTTTTTCGTTGCTCCATGATGGCCTTCAGCAGAACTTCCAGGGATTCAGGATCCTCGAAGGTTTTGCCGTCGCGCGTATTCGGACAGGAAATATTCAGTGCGATATAGGCTGCCTGATCCGCAATGGTCTTGAAACTCATGCGGAAATCTTCCACCGCGGAGTTACCCGTGATCTCGCGGCCGTGTGTGCTGGCAATGTTGATTCCTATCGGAATCCGGCTTCGGGGTGCGGTTCGTCGAAGCTGCCGGGAAATGCTGCGCACCCCTTTGTTGTTGAGTCCCATCCGGTTGATGAGCGCCTCGTCTTCGATCAGGCGAAAAGCGCGCGGCTTTGGATTCCCCCGGGAGGAGTAGGCTGTGACCGAGCCGACTTCCGCAAAGCCGAATCCCAGCGTGGGCCAGAATGGCACCAAAGAGGCGTTCTTGTCGAAACCGGCGGCAAGACCGATCGGAGAGGAAAAGGTATTGCCCCACAGGGCCTGTTCGAGGCGCGTGTCCTCGAACCCGAACATTTTTTCCAGCGCTCCTCCTGCCCGCACCAATTGCGCGGTTCGGGCTGCACAAGCAGCTGCGTAATGGGCCTGCTCAGGTGCTATCCTGAACAGCGCGGATCGAAGAATGTCGTACATCTGGGGCGAAAAAGCCTTACCAGCCGGGCGTCACCCGGAATCCCAACTGCCAGCCGGCGTCCGGTCGCTGGAAAGGAAATGCGTAGTACGTTTCCAGCACAATGTACCCCAAAATATTGACGCGCGCAGACATGCCGACACTGAATACGGGCACGCGCTCATTTGTCGTCCGATCGAATTTAAGTACAGGCAGATCTTCTTCGGTCCATGCCACGCCGCCGTCCACGAACGCCGCCAGTTCGGTCGGGAGATAAGGAAACGGAATGAGTCCCAGCTGTTCGGTGCCGAGGAACGGGACGCGCACCTCCACGCTCGACAGGGCAACGTGGGTACCCTGCAAGCGATCCATCGAGGAGCACACGGCTCCCCGACCGGGGATGTTTGCGTCAGCCAGGCATTCCGACGCCTCGAACGAGCGGAAATTGTACCCTCGGACGAATCCGGGGTAGTAGGAATATCCGAGGTATTGCGTCGTGAACAGATCCCCCGTCGATTCGGCGCCGTAGTTCCCGATGTGCATCCCGCGTACGGCCAGCGTGACCGGCTGTATATACAGGTATTGCCGGTAATCGACGAGTCCCGTCACAAACGTCGAACTCCCGATTTTCGGGGCGATTTCGAGGCGGTAGCGCCCTCCGCTGATCGGCGAAGTGAATCCGTTGAAGGAGTAATCTCCGACAAAGGCCAGCCCGGCCTGGAAAAAATAGATAGGCTCCTGCTCCGTAATGCCCTGGAAAAATATGGAGTCGTCGGTGTCGACGCGGTTTCGACCGAATGTAAAGCCCGATCCCACGAACTGCTCCACTTCGTTATCGAATCCGTACCGCACGAAACCCGCATTCGCTTCGGCCCGGCGGGTTTGACTGAAAGGATACTGGGCAATCCCCGATACCTGATCGATGAAGATGCGTTGCCGGAGTTGCTCGACCACTTGCGCGCCACCTACGAATCCGCCTACGGAATAGCCGTACAGAAGGGGGATGTGCCCTGCCGATGCCCCGAGATTTATTCGACGTCCGAGATCGATATAGGAGGCCTGGCCCCCAATGTCCTTGAATGTGCCCTGGGCCTGCGCTACAAGGTACAGGTTCCGGTCGCCGAGCATGTCCGAGAACGCAAAGCCGATGCCGCCGGCGACTTGCGTTCCGTACAATCCGCCCGCCGCTACCCCGATAGTCGGGGGCGCCACATAATCCAGTTGGAGGTTCGACTGGTACTCCTTTCCGGGCCATTGCAGGCCGAGGCTGGGCAGGCCCGTCATCGCATCATTGAGGTAGTTGCCTACCAGTCCTTCGTTGAGCGACCGGATCGGAGGCAGGACGCCCGCCGTAGCGACATGGCCGGCAGGTTGGGGCTGCACGGCCTCGCCTGTCAGTTCGTCGGGTTCGCGCAGGTATACCGTATAGGCGTTGTCCGAGAATACCGAGAAGGACATCTGGCCGGTGCGGTCGGCCACGGACATGGCCGGAGACAGTGCAGTGATGCCGCTGACGCCCGTCGCCAGATTCGTAAGCCGGTACACTTCCCCGGAGGACAGGTTGAGCCGGTAGACATCTTTGAACCCGTTCTGATCGCTGATGAAATACAGGTCGTCGCCATCCGGAGAGAACTGGGGATTGTGGTGCAGGACATTACCGAAGGGTCTCAGGGGCCGTATTTCGTTGCGCTCCAGATCGAACAGCGCAAGGCCTTTTTTCTGATACTCCAGTTGATCGAAATCCGTGAGGCCTTCCCCTCGATCGGTCGTAAAGGCAATGTACCTTCCGTCCGGCGACCAGTCCGGTTGCAGGTCCGCAAACCGGTCGTTGGTCAACTGGCGCACGGCGTCCGTTTCCAGATTCAGGACATACAGGTCGCTGATGCCGCCTTCGAGGCCGGTAAACGCAATGGACGATCCGTCCGGCGACCAGGCGAGGTTCGTCAGCGCGGTGACTCCCTCCACGGCGATGTTTTGCCGTACCCTGCGCCGCCTGACGTCGAAAATGGATATCCGGTTGTCCCCGCCCGCAAACGAAACGAAGGCCAACTGCCTTCCGTCCGGCGACCAGGATCCGGCCGACTGGATGAATCGCAGCGCGTCCATGTGGGGATTCGCCGCCGGATTTTTCAGGCTCGAGATGACCTCGCCCGTCTTTGCATTGGCCACGAACAGGTTGATCGAGAACAGATCTCTTTCCGAAAGGAACGCAATGTATTCTCCGTCGGGGCTGAGCGCAGGAGAAAGATTGACTTCGCCTCCGTCGATTTCAGGAGCCAGAATGCGCTGCCCCGATTCCTCGGGGGGCGCTTTATCCTCCATGAACGGTTCGTAGGTTTTGCGGATCACCTGTTTCCATTCCGTGGACAGCGAGTCGGTCGTAATGCCGAGCGTATACACGAAAGCAGAATCCACGCCGGCCCGCCCGGCCAGCTTGAACAGATTCGCTACGGCGGCGTCGCCGTATTTCCCGCCGATGTAGGCCATGTATGCCTGTCCGAACCGGTACGGGAAGTAGCGCTGGTCGCGCGTCAATTGCTCGATCGTGGGCAGGTCGTCGCGGAGCAATGCATCCCGCAGCCACATGGCCGTATGGGGATCGGATCGTCCTACGGAGAGATATTCCGCCGTGCCTTCGATCATCCACAACGGCAGGAGCGCCAGATTGAACCGGATCGGGTCCTGGTCGCTGAGACCTATGTCGTACTGGAAGGAGTGGACGAGTTCATGTCCCAGCACATGGTCCGTTTCGGCGTAGCTGCCGGTAAGCGGCATGATGACCCGCTGCTTGATCGATTCGGTGACGCCCCCCGTGCCTTCGCCGATGAGTCCCCCGATGACATTCGTCTGGTGAAAATCGGCGTCGTTCGCATAGAAGATGAGCGGCTTCTTTTCCTTGAATTCCCGGAGGTACGTGCGGGAATGCCGGCTGTACCAGCGCTCGGCCATGCGTCCGGCGTCGCGAACCGCCTGTTCCTCTTCAGGGTAATAGTAAATAATGAAATGCTCGGTCTCGAAGTGCTTGAAGTCGAAATGATCGTACTGGACCTTGTTTCGACCGAAGTACTGTGCGCTGGCCAGCGTGGGCGTCAGCACCGCACATGTGAGAAAGATGGAGAGACAGGCAAGCAGGGAAGCGGTTCGAAACATCGGCGGGCCCGATAGGGTCGGAGGATGGAAGTTTCGGGAAGGGTGCGCTTTGGAAACGGTACGGTAGTTACGGGATACTTACTGAGGATTGATTGCGGTCTGCACCGTGAAGTTGTTTACGAGCATAAACGTTTCCGGTTCGCCCATTCGTACAAGAATCCGTCATGGTGGGATATTTCAGCCGTTTACCGGGTTGAGAGTACTATTCCGGAGTGTCCTGGACCGCTCCGAATAGTCGCACATTCCACGTATGCCGTTGCGTGGTGCATGAACGGGGCGCAAGGCCATGTATGATTACACAATACGCGGGCGCGTTTTTATCGGCATTATCGTCGTCGCAATGGGTCTCCTGAGTTTGCGGCTTGCGCAACTCCAGTTGGTCCGGACCGACGATTATACCATCGAATCCGAATCCAATGCGGTCCGGGAACGCAGGGTGTTGCCGGCGCGCGGCGCGATCTATGATCGGGGGGGCAGGGCCCTGGTGAACAACGAGCCCAGCTATACGATTACCATTACCCCACGCAGTTTCGACCGCGACAATATCCCTCTCCTGGCCGATCTGCTGGAGGTCCCCGACAGCGTCGTGTCCGCCAGATTCACGGAACTTCGCCGCTACAGCGCCTTCCAGCCCGGCAAGGCGTTCCGGGATGTGCCGGAAGATGTTTTCAGCCGCGTGGCGGAAAACTTCTATCGGCTGCCGGGTGTGGGGTATGACCAGGATTTCCGTCGCCGGTACCATACGGACGCCACCGCCGCACACGTACTTGGATACGTGCGGGAGATTACGGACAACGAGCTGGTTCGTTTGGGGGAAAGAGGATACCGGCAGGGAGACCTGATCGGCAAGTCCGGCCTCGAAAGCAGATACGAGCCCAATCTGAGGGGCGAACTGGGCTCCGAAATCAAAGTGGTCAACGTACATGGCCTGGAGGTCAAGTCCTGGCAGGACGGCGCATTCGATAATGCTCCGAAAAGCGGGTATGACATTCACCTCGGCCTCGATGCGGGTCTGCAGGCGCTGGCGGAGTCTCTCTTTGTCGGCAAACGGGGCGGGGCCGTGGCACTCGACGTGAACAGCGGGGAGATTCTGGCGCTCGTAAGCATGCCGGACTACGATCCGGACGTTTTTACCGAGGCCATGGATCCCGAGACCTGGAACCATCTCATAACCAGCCCGGAGAAGCCGCTGTACAACCGGGCAACCATGAACCGGTTGCCCCCCGGCTCGACATGGAAGCCGTTCATGGCGCTGATGGCGCTTCAGGAAGGGAAAATCACTCCGACGGAGCACATCCATTGCCCGGGCTATCATCCCCTTGGCGGACCGGGTGTCTTCCGCGACATGCACGTGCACGGCAGCATCGCGGTGGAAGAGGCGCTCGAACAGTCGTGCAATACGTTTTTCTTTGAGTTGATGATGCGCACGGACGTGGAAGTCTTCAGCAGGTATGCGCATATGTTCGGCTTCGGCCAGCGGGTGTCCACGGATATCGGAGAGCAGGGGGCCGGCCTGATTCCTGATTCCGCCTACTTTAATCAGCGCTTTCCCGGCTGGGGGCCCGGTTTTACGATCAATCTCGGCGTCGGGCAGGGGGATATGGGCGTGACGCCCTTGCAATTGGCGAGGTACACGGCTGCAGTGGCCAACCGGGGTATGTTATATACGCCCCATCTCGTAACCCGGATGGTGCACCAGGAGACGGGAGAAACGCTCTATCCGAAGATTACCGCTCCGCAAAAACTGCCGATAGACGAGGCGCATTTCGATGTGGTGCGCAACGGCATGAAACGGGTGATGGAGGACGGGACCGGGGAGTGGATTCAGATTCCCGGTATTCCCAGCGGCGGCAAAACCGGTACGGCGCAGGCCCCCCATGATCGGGAGGACGACTCCGTATTTATCCTGTTTGCACCCTATGACGATCCGCAGATCGCTGTGGCGGTTCAGGTGGAGAATGCCGGCTTTGGGGCGGTTGCCGCCGGCCCGATCGGGTCGTTGATGGCGGAACAATACCTGACCGGCTCCATTTCCCCGAGCCCCGCGAGACAATGGGTACTTCAGAGTGTGCTTGCCGTGCGGAGTGAGCCTCTGGAGACGGGAGATGACGAGGATGGCGAGCGCGCCGCGGCCGACGCCGAATCGGCAGAAAGAGAATCCGGCGACGATACATAACAGTCTCCCCTCCGGTCGCATGTGCCGTACATCCCGCTTCTTGTCCGCAGTTTCGTAAGGCTTGTCCTATGCGTATCTGGTATCGGAATCTGGATTATTTCACGATCTTTGCCTGGATGGCCCTGGTGATGATCGGCCTGGTGGCCATCTACAGCACCACGAATGGTCCTTCCGCGGAGTATCTTCTCGAGTCTGTGCGTCAGAATTTCTGGCGCCAGTCGGCATGGATCGTCATATCGCTGGGCGCCGGTATGACATGCCTTTTTCTTCCGGTGCATTTTTTCCAGCGGATTGCCTGGGTTGCCTACTTCGGTACGTTGATATTGCTTGTTCTCGCTCTTTTGTTCGGACGGGAAATCAATGGAGCGAGGAGTTGGCTGCAGATAGGAGGGCTGACCCTGCAGGTATCCGAAGTGGCCAAGGTAGGTGCCGTGCTGGCGGGGGCCCAGTTGATTTCCACCATGCGGCCCAATTCGAGCAGGGCGAAGTATGCGATGCTACTGTTTGGCGTTTTCCTGATACCCATGGCGTTGATTCTTCTTCAGAACGATGCCGGAACCGCGCTTGTGTTTTTCGCCATCGCGCCCATTGCGTTGTTCTGGTCGATCTGGCCCACAGGCATGTTTATCGTGATGGTCGCTACGGGCATCGCGGGCTATTTTTCGATCGTGCATCTTCCAACGGCGATCGTTTTCTCGGTGCTGTTTACGCTCGCTGTGTTATGGCAGACACGGGAGCGCGTGTACGGCGTCATGGCCGGGGTATTTTCCTTTGGCGCGATTGGCGCCGTGCTGTTTGCATTGAACCGGGTGTTTCGTCCTCATCAGGTAGCCCGCATCCTTTCTTTTACGAATCCCGGTGCGGAGGAATTCCGGTCGGGCGTGGGTTTTCAACTCGTGCAGTCAAAGGCAGCCATCGGCTCAGGGGGTTTGGCCGGTAAGGGATTCATGGAAGGGACGCAGACGCAGGGGGCCTACGTGCCCGAGCAATCGACGGATTTTGTCTTCAGTATCATTGGAGAAGAATGGGGATTTATCGGCTCGATGGTCGTGATTGCCATGTTTGCGCTTCTGCTCATTCGAGTGATCCAGATGGGCATCCAGATCAAACATCCCTTCGGGAGCATGGCTGCCGTAGGAATAGCGGCGATCTATCTCGTGCATGTTTTTGTCAATATCGGGACGGTGGTGGGCCTGCTGCCGGTCATTGGTATTCCGTTGCCTTTCGTTTCATACGGCGGATCGGCTATGCTCGCCAACACGGTGTTGCTGGGGATCCTGTTGAATCTGCACATGCGGCGCGACGATTTTCCCATCTACGTATATTGACGTTCGCAAATCATTTGGTACGGATCGGAGATTTTTGCAAACAGTGAAAGAGTATCTTGCGAGAGAACTGATTGCGGCGCTGGCGGATTTCGAGGGGGTGCCGCAGGATTTCGTGCCGGAGTTCGAAAAACCCAAAAATCCCGAGCACGGCGATCTGGCCACGAATGCGGCTATGCAACTGGCGCGGTATCTGCGCCGTGCCCCCCGCAGTATTGCCGAAGAACTGGCGGACCGTCTGCTTGCCCGTCCGCTTGACGCTACGCGGATTGCCTCTGTGGAGGCGGCAGGTTCCGGATTTATCAATTTTCGTTTTTCGACCGAATATCTGGTCAGCGAGTTACGGGCATTGCTCGAAGCCGGGGAGTCGTTCGGCCGCTCGACGACAGGTCGCGGCAAACGGGCCCTCGTTGAGTATGTGAGTGCAAACCCCACGGGCCCGCTGACGGTCGGCCACGGACGGAATGCGGTGCTCGGCGATACGGTGGCCAACCTGCTGGCATGGAATGGCTACGACGTGACCCGCGAGTATTATTTTAACGATGCCGGGCGCCAGATGCGGGTGCTGGGCGAGTCGGTGCAGGCGCGGTATCAGGCGATCGTGGATCCGGAAACGCCGCGCAAGCAAATAGACGCCGGTGGAGTTTCCATGGAGGTGCCCGCATCGTTCCCGGAGGACGGCTACCTTGGCGCCTACATTACCGACATTGCAGAGCGCCTTCATGCCCGGGCAGAGGACGCTCCCGATATGGCCGGCGACGTTGCTCCCTTCAAGAAAGCGGCCGAGGAGGCGATCTTCGCCGACATAGCGCATACGCTTACCCGTCTCGGTATCCACATGGATACGTATTTCAACGAGCGGAGCCTGTACGAGAACGATGCCGTATGGCGCACGCTGGAACGGTTACGGGAGCAGGGTCATTGCTATGATCGGGACGGAGCCGTGTGGTTCAGAACCACGGCATTCGGCAAGGAACAGGATACGGTGCTGGTCAAGAGCAGCGGCGAGCCGACCTATCGCCTTCCCGATATCGCCTACCATGCCGATAAGTGCGAGCGGGGCTTCGAGCGGATCGTGGACATTCTCGGCGCGGATCACATTGCAACGTACCCCGATGTGTTGCATGGCCTGCGGGCGTTGGGTTACGACGCCGACCGCGTGGAGGTCATTGTTCACCAGTTTGTTACGCTTGTGCGCGGCGGAGCGCCCGTAAAGATGAGCACCCGCAGGGCGACCTATGTGACGCTGGACGACTTGATGGATGAAGTAGGCGAGGATGTAACGCGGTTTTTCTTTTTGATGCGGTCACCCAATGCCCATCTCGAATTCGATCTGGACCTGGCGAAGGAAGCCAGCGAAAAAAACCCGGTGTTTTATCTGCAATATGCGCATGCGCGCATTTGCTCCATTCTTCGCAAGGCGGAGGAAGTGGGTTTTCACGGCGGGGCCGATGCCGACTTGTCGTTGCTTGGGCATCCCGCCGAGATTGCGCTGATGAAGGCGCTGTTGCGGCTGCCGGAGGTTCTTGAGTATGCCGCAACAATGCGCGAGCCGCACCAGGTGGCCAATTTTTTACGCGAAGTGGCCGTTGCTTTTACGCAGTTCTATGGACACTGCCGTATTATCGGAGAGGAAAATGATCTGGCGGCTGCCCGCATGCAACTGGCGCGCGCTGCGCGGATCGTACTCGCGAATGGTTTGCACGTACTCGGTATCTCCAGCCCGGAGCGTATGTGATGCAGTCTTCCCCCGCCATACGGATTGCTTTTCAGGGAGAAACGGGCGCTTTCAGTGAGGAAGCGTTGCAGTGCTTGCATCCGGGCGCCGAAGGGGCTCCCTTCCCATCCTTCGAAAAGGTTTTCGAGGCGCTCGGAAGCGAAGCAGCCGATCAGGCGGTCATTCCCATCGAAAACTCGCTGTTCGGCAGCGTACACGAGTGCTACGACCTGCTGCGCATACACGATGTGTCGATTATCGGCGAGTTGAAGCTGCGGATCAGGCACAACCTGATCGGTTTTTCGGGCGCTTCCCTTGAGGATATTCGCGTGGTGCGTTCCCATCCGCAAGCGTTGGGTCAGTGCCGGCGTTTCCTCCGGATGCATCTGTCATCCGCTGACGTGATCGCCGCATACGACACCGCGGGCGCCGTACGGGAACTTGCCCAGGGCGGCGGTCCGAACGAGGCCGCTATCGGGAGTGAACGTGCAGCGGCTGTGTATGGGCTCGAGATTCTCGAAGCCGGCATCGAAAGCAATCATCAGAATTATACGCGGTTCCTGCTGCTTTCGCCAAAACAGGAAATGCCTCCGCCGGTCCCCGACATCCGGAAGGACTGGAAAACATCCATCGTGTTTTCGATGCGGACCAATGTCCCCGGGGCGCTTTTCAAGAGCCTTGCCGTATTTGCTCTCCGGGAACTTGACCTGTTCAAGATAGAAAGCCGCCCCCTCGTAGGGAGTCCGGGCAATTATCGTTTCTACCTGGATGTGCTCGGCGCTGCCTCGGACAAACCCGTGGAACTGGCGCTGGATCATCTCCGGGAAATTGCGTCGTACCTCAAGGTACTGGGGTCATACAGGAGCGGAAAAACGCAAGAGTAATGCGGATACCGTACAGCATTCGAGAGGGACTGGCCGGATTCCGCCGGGCCAGGGTTTCGGCGTTTACTTCAGTCAGTGCAATGACGGTAGCGCTGACAATGATCGGATTGTTCGGGCTGCTTGCCTACGAGGTGCAGCAAGTATCGACATGGTTGCGTCAACGCGTCGGTGAGTTGGAGATTTTCCTGAAAGAAACTGCGGAGGATGCGGAGATTGCCGCCGTACATCTGCAGGTCGACGGTATGCGGGGCGTTGCCGAGACAGAATTTGTGTCCCAAAGCGATGCCCGGATTATTTTCCGGGAAGAATTCGGAGAAGGGGCCGATGTATTTCTGGATACGCCTTTTCTTCCGGCCTCCATCAAGGTTCGGGTGCTGCCCGCCTATGTGCATCCGGATAGTCTTGCGGCGCTCACCGAAGAGTTCAGTTCATGGGATCATGTGGACGAAGTGATTTTTAATCGTGTTCTGCTTGCCAAGGTGCAGGAAAATCTACGCCTGCTGGCCATGATCGGCATGGTGATCGGGGGTATTGTCGTATTGGCTTCCATATTTCTGGTCGCCAACACGATCCGCCTTACCATGTATGCGCGTCGTCTGCTTATTCGCACTATGAAACTTGTCGGCGCCACGGAGCGCTTTATCCGCCGGCCGTTTGTGGTGGAAGGTATGGTGCAGGGGATCGTGTCCGGGCTTCTTGCGGCGCTCTTGCTCTGGGGGTTGCATACGCTGGCTCAGGATTATCTCCCGCAAACGAGTACGTTTTCGAATGTCTTTCTTCTTTTCGCGTTCGGTGGATTAACGGCATGCGGCATGGTGCTTGGATGGATTGGTTCCCGCTTTGCATTTCGCAAGGTGATAGGAAACATAGCATTGCATTAGCAATGTTGATAATCCCTGTATTTTTTCGTAACTTATTTACGGCGTTTTGTATCCACCCAACGTACGAATGCCAGATCTGCCTCGTTTTCATTACCCTGTTCACTGGCGGTATATGAGAGGATATGTTCCGCATTCTTTTTGTCATCGCGGCTGTGGTGGCTGCCGCGCTGGCATTGGTCATTGAACAACCTTTACTGTTCGTGGCGGCTGGCGCTTCGCTAAGTGTCGCCCTGGCCATGGTGATCGTTCATTTAGTGCGTCGTCGGCAGCGTCGTAACAGGTACAGGGTGAGGCCGGAATCCCTGCCCGATATTACATCCGATGCCTCGGAAGAGGAAGGGGAGGAAGACAAGCAAGAGGAGGATCTTGCTGCACTCGGCATTCTTGATATTCGCCCGAAAGGTTCGGGCAACGGATCCGAAGAGCAGGAAGCAGGCTCTCTGACGGAGGTCGTTTCGGGAAACGGGTCGGAGACGTCCGGGACGAACGGCGCCACAGAGACGAACGGCGCCGGTAAGACCGTACCTGTACAGGGCACCCTGGATTTTTCTATTCAGGAACAGCCGCAGAGCGTTCGGATATCCGTCAGCGAGTCGACGCACAAATCGCTGCGCGGAGTACTTCTTCCCTATTTACAGGCGTACCGCGCCATTACCCGGGCCAATACGGTTTGCTTGTTGAGGCAGCCGAAAAGAGCGTCGCAGTACCATATCGAGGCCATCGTCAGTCTCAACGGCAACGCCCGCGGAAACGGTCTTTTTGTATCGAAAACACCTCTTTTGCCATGGGAGCATCGGCAGCCGGGGCTGCATGTGCTCCGGGCATCCGAAGACCAGCTTTCAGGGAATGTGTGCGGGTATTACCGGCAACGGGTTGCGGTCAAGGAAGTGGTTCTTTTACCCGTTCCGGTTCCTTCGTCGCTGGCTCAATACGTGCTGCTTGCCGATGCGATGCGCGAGCACATCCTTGATTCTGAGGAAAAACAGTTACTGTCCACGCATTTTGCCCATCTTCTGGGTAACATCCTCGAGATGGGGATATGCGACGAACTGTTGCAGGAATCGAAAGAAGACGTCCGACCGCGTAGTGAAATCATCGACGAAGAGATATTTAAGGCGCGTGACGAGGACACGCCCCTTGCGCTTGCGCTCGTTTACCTGAATCGCGCCGAGGAGGTCGCCGACGAAGGAGGCAAGCGGGTGGTCATGCAAGCCGAGAGCCTGCTGGTGCAGAGGCTGAGAGAGACCGTCCAGGGTGCTCGTGTCGAGCGGTTCGGCGAACTTATGTTCGGCGTGTTCTTCAAGGAAGAGGGGGTAGCCGTAGAGCAGTGGGCGATCCGGTTCCAGCAGGATATGCTCAGTTATTCCGGGTTGCTGGAAGATGGAGTGAGCATAGGTATTGCCTTGCTGCATGAGGGGAATGCCAGCGCGGAAGCGCTTCGCAGGGAAGCCACGGAGGCGCTTCGGGAAGCCTTTGACACCGGCATGTGCACTATCGTCGAGTAGGGCCCGCAGAGCGCCGCTGCATAGTGGTAACAGGCCCTGGCCTATAGCCCTCCCTGCTTTCCGATCAGCGGGACGAACTTGAAATTTCTGCTGGCTGTTCGCTCGTAATCGTCTTTGCCGAGACGCCTGTACAGATTCATGGTCTGCGTGCGGCGGTCCCCGACAGGTATTACCAGGCGACCGGCCGGTTTGTCGTCTTCTCCTTCGATGTGGAGTTGCTGGAGGAGTGCTTCCGGCGCTTCCGATGCGCCGGCAGTGACCACAATGCCATCGAAAGGAGCCTGGGATTCCCACCCCAGGGTGCCGTCGCCGGCTCTGAGCACGACCCGGTACCCGAGCGATTCAAGAATACTGCGCGTACGCGCCAGCAGCGGCCTGTGGCGCTCGATAGAAAATACGCGGGCGCCCATTTCACAGAGTACGGCCGCCTGATATCCGCTTCCGGTGCCGATTTCCAGAATCCGATCTCCCGGGCGCGGATTCAGCAGCATGGTCTGATATGCCACCGTGAAGGGCTGCGATATGGTTTGCTTCATGCCGATCGGCAGCGCTTCGTCTTCGTAGGCGCGCGGCCTGAACGCCCCTTCCACAAACCGGTGCCGATGCACCGAGCCGATAGCAGCCAGCACGCGCTCATCGGTAATGCCATTCTCCCGCATCTTGTCTACGAGCCGCTGCCGTCGCCGGTCGAATACGCCGTCACGTAGCATGATTACGTCTCGACAGGGGCTGGGTCATGGTCGAAGCTCTGGGTAAACGCCTTGGCGAGGCTTGTACGCAGGTCGTCGACAGAGAGGTTTTGCCGCAATTCGCCGTCCACCGATACGGAAATGGCGCCCGTTTGCTCGGAAACGACGATGACAAACGCATCCGTCTGTTCGGAAAGGCCGATGGCTGCACGGTGGCGCAACCCCATGGGCGTGCCCGGTTTTATGTTGCTCGAAACCGGCAGGATACATCGCGCAGCTTCCACGCGGTGACCGCTTATGATGACGGCGCCGTCATGCAGAGGGTTTTGTCCCTGAAAGATCGTGACCAGTAAGTCGCGGGAGACATTGCCCTCGATGCCGATACCCGTTTCGGTGTAGTTCCGCAGGCCCGAGGACCGTTCGAATGCGATCAGGGAGCCCACGCGGTCCTCGCTCATTTTTTCCACGGCGCCGATGACTTCCAGCATCGTTTTTTCCCGTGTGGGCGAACGGACGAAGCGTCTTACCAGCGGATTACGTCCCAGCAAGAGCAGTACACGCCGGATTTCCGGCTGAAACAGAATGATGACCGCCAGCACGGCCACCTCGCCAATCGACGAAAAAAGAGCCGGAAGCATGGTCATATCCACCGCCGTCACGATCACCTGTACGACGTACAGCGCAATGAGCCCGATCAATATCTGCAAGGCGATCGTACCCCGCATGAACCGGTAGAGCTTATACAGGATGTACGACACCGCTGCGATTTCAACGAAATCGACGATGCGGAGCGGTATGATCCAGTCGGCTATCTGCACAATATTATCGCATTCCGGTGTGGCTTATGCATACAGCGCGGCGCGCATACTTCTAAGCAATTCTACAGTAGGGCGGATATCATGGGTACGTACGATAGAGGCGCCCCGCAGAACCCCGATCGCCGTGGCTCCGAGGGATCCGAAAAGCCTGTCCCCGACGGGGGCAGGGTTGTCAGGGGTGCCGAGGATGGCCCCGATGGTGCTTTTCCGCGATACGCCGATCATGACCGGGCGTCCCAGTTCCAATATATCTCCCAGCGCGCCAAGCAGTTGCAGGTTTTCTTCGTGGCGTTTTCCGAAACCGAAACCGGGATCGACCACAATGTCCTGCACTCCTGCCGCTTCCGCCCGTTCCACGCTGGCGGACAGCGAAGCCGTGACCTCGCGCACGACATCCGTATAGTCGTGCCGGGCCGGCATAGCACCCGGTTTGCCGATCGAGTGCATGAGGACGAGCGGGGCATTGTACCCGGCTGCTACGGTTGCCGTTTCCCGGGTATATCGAAGTCCGGTGACGTCGTTAACGATGTGCGCCCCCGCTGCAAGCGTTGCCTCCGCCACCTCCGGCTTCCAGGTGTCGATGGACAGAATGGCTTCGGGAAAGCGATGGGCCACGGCTTCCACGACCGGAAGCACCCGATTTATTTCTTCGCGGACCGGAACGGCGGAGGCCCCTTCGCCATACACAGTGCCGCTCGGACGGGACGATTCCCCGCCTATGTCGATGAGTGAAGCGCCTTCGTCGAGCATTTCCCCGACGCGGCGCAAAGCCGCCGGCACGGAGGTATATGCTCCGCCGTCCGAAAACGAATCCGGGGTTACGTTCAGAATGCCCATGACATACGCTCCGGAGGCTATCCCCGGGGTACAATCCAGCGTATGCCCGCGTACGCGCATAAGGAACGCATCAGGATCGGATATCGTTTTTGCCGGGTGTGTTTCGAACATAAAGACCTGTCTCGGACGTTGTCTTAAGTATAAGTATGTTTACTTTGTCCGGCGCAAACGGTGCCGATCCGCACTGTTCTCCAGATACCGCTGAAAAATCGGCGGGTTGGCTTCCTTCACGAACGCTCGCGAAAGTGGAAGGGTTTTTAAAGGACCCGGTGCATGTGCAGCATATCCTGTTGCGAGGTCTCTTGCAGCAGGCCGCCGATACGGAGTGGGGCCGCCGGTACGGATTCGAAGAGATAGCCCGCGCCCGGGATGTGGTTGCGGCCTATCAGGCCCGCGTTCCGCTTCATACCTACAGCGACTTCGAGGAGGACATACGTCGTATCCGGGGCGGCGCGCGGGATGTTATATGGCCCGGCGCGTTTCGGCACTTCGCGGTGTCGAGCGGGACGACCTCCACCGGAAAGATCATCCCGGTGAGTGCGGAAATGCTTGCCGCGAATCGCCGTTTTACGCTCTCTGTCGGGATAACGTATCTGGCCCGGACGGGCAATGTCGGGTACCTGCTGGGCAAACACGTTGTGCTGCCCGGCCGCATTGAAGAAGACCCGGCCTATCCCGGGATGAAAATCGGGGAAGTCAGTGGGCTTCAGGCCGAACATACGCCTTTTTTGTACCGGCATATTCTTCAGGCTGTGCCGAACGAGGTAGCCTTTCTGCCGAACTGGGAAGAAAAGTTGCGCGAGATCGCCCGGAGGACGGTAGGGAAGGATGTGCGGTGTCTGATCATGGTCCCTTCATGGTCCGTGGTTTTTTTCGACGAACTTATCCGCCAGCATCGCAAGCGGTTCGGTTCCAACGCCAGAACGGTCGCCGACGTATGGCCCCGGCTGCAGGTATTCATTGCGGGAGGCGTGGCGCTGAGTTCCTACCGGGAATTGCTCCAGGAGAAGATCGCCTCGCCGAAACTGCGGTTTCTCGAGGTGTATGGCGCCTCGGAAGGATTTTTCTCCTTTCAGGACGATGCGAACGATCCGGCCATGCTCCTGCACCTCGACAACGGGGTGTTTTTCGAATTTGTCCGGATGGATGAAATCAACGATCCGAATGCGCGTCGATATACGATCGGCGAGGTGGAAACCGGTGTACGGTACGGTCTTTTCGTTTCCACATGCAGCGGGCTCTGGAGCTACCCCGTCGGGGATGTCGTGCGCTTCACGGATACCTCTCCGCATAAAATCTTTGTGGCGGGACGTACGAGCGAAATGATAGACAAGTACGGAGAGGCTGTTTTCGGCGAGGAAGCGCGCCATGCGTTACGCGTGGCCTGCGAGCGTACGGGGGCGCACGTGCGTGATTTTCATGTGGCTCCGAAACCTCCTGAAGCAGATCGTCCCCCGTCTCACCAGTGGCTCGTGGAGTTCGAGCGCCTGCCGGACAGCATGGATCGTTTTTCGGAGGAAATAGACGGGTACCTCAACGAGTTCAACCGGCATTACCGGATTCGTCGCGAGGCGCAGGCGTTCGAGCGCCCTGATGTGATAGCCTTGCCTCCAGGAACGTTTCATGCGTGGTTCCGGGAAACGCGGGAGAAGGTGAGCGGGCAAACCAAAGTGCCGCGCATGCGCGAGGATCGAAAAATCGCCGACGCCGTGATTGCTTTGCTCAACTCGGAAACCCATGCCGGGGAACGCCGGTAGGATTTTCGTATTCAATGATGTACGCATCTTGTAACGAACGCGTCTTTCGCGTCGAAATCGGGAAATATCCGGAACTTTTTTTGTTTGCAGGCATGGATTGTAACCGACTCGATACGATAGGGCGCCAGGGAGGCCAATGCTTTTCCGGCCTTGTGGCGCACAGGGCGCTTCGTCCAGTTTTTTTCAAGTAAACGGCAAACCACCCCCCGCACTACCGCTACAACCCCAGCCTGACCTATGTATGTCCCTCGTCAGCAGCGGATGCTGGATCAGTATCTCCAGGAGATCGGCCGCATCCCGCTTCTTGAACCGGATGAAGAGGTATATCTGGCCCAGCGCATCCATGGTGGAGATCAGGAAGCATTGCACAAACTGACCCGTGCGAATCTGCGCTTCGTCGTCTCCGTGGCCAAAAAATATCAGGGACAGGGATTGTCCCTCGCCGACCTGATCAACGAAGGTAATTACGGGCTCATCAAGGCGGCCCAGCGGTTCGACGAGACCCGCGGATTCAAGTTTATCTCCTATGCGGTCTGGTGGATTCGCCAGGCCATTCTGCAGGCCCTGGCCGAACAAAGCCGCGTGGTGCGATTGCCGCTGAACCGCATCGGCACGATCTCGAAGATTCGCAAGACCAGCGCCCGACTTTCGCAGGAGCACGAGCGAGCGCCCAACATCGAGGAATTGGCCGAGGAACTCGAGATCGACGTCCACAAGGTTCGCGAGGCCATGCAGCATACGGGGCGCCACCTCTCGATGGATGCACCGTTCAATGAGGATGACGACAATAGTTTACTGGATATATTTTCTCCCGACGAAGACATTTCTCCCGACGAAACCCTTCTGGAAGAATCCATCAAAATCGATATCGAATGTGCGCTGGGTCTGTTGCAGGAACGTGAAGCGGAGATTACCCGCCTTTATTTCGGGATCGGGCGCGAGCATCCCCTGACGCTCGAAGAAATAGGCCAACGCTTCGACCTGACCCGCGAGCGCGTTCGTCAGATCAAGGAAAAAGCGCTGCGCAAGCTGCGGCAGAAGCACCGGCGCGAGGAACTGCAGATGCACATCGGCTAACGGAGGAATCTGCGCCATAGCGCATCAGCCCGTTCAATGTCTTTTGCGGGTGCGTAGTATCCGCAGGGCCTATCCCTGCACGCTTCCCGGTTGATCGAAGGAAATGATGCGCCCGTCGATGTCGCGAATCATGAATTGGGCAGCTCCGAACAGCGTGGGCTCGAGCGCCTGCACCACTTCCACCCGAGTCTCCTTGATACGGTCGTACAAGGCGAGGATGTCGTTCACCTGAATGTGGAGAATGATCTGATTCGTCAGGAACGGGTCGGGAAACGGAAGCGGCGCCTCCGGGTCGCAGGAACGAAAAATGATTTCCGCCCCGCCTCTGCGCAGGTGCGCCCGCGCCATTTCGCCGCGCCCCCGTATGTTGACCATCTCGAAGCCGAGCACATCCAGGTAAAACTCGACGGAGCGTTCGAGATCTGCCACCGGGATGTTCGGGATAATCTTCAGCATGGGGTTGCCGGGTTGCCTCGGGGCCTGTTCGCATTCCGGTATCCTGATACCGTATCCATATAGTATACCACGGAATCGGGGAAAAACGAATAATACATATTACGTTGATGTAACGACATATTACGTTGAAGTAACGATTTCTCCATATGAAACCGGTTGCCTGCGGCCTATATTTCCACGGGTCCCGCAGAGACGTTATCAGCTATTCACGCAGGCATGGCGAAAACAAGGCCGGATCAACCGGACGCAACCCCGGAAGTCACCATAGAGATGGCCCGGGATCATGGATTGACGGACGAAGAATACGGGTGGATACTCGAAAAGCTGGGTCGCACGCCGACCTTCGTCGAGTTGGGCATTTATTCCGTCATGTGGAGCGAACACTGTTCCTACAAAAACTCCATTGCGCTGCTGAAGACGCTGCCTCGCGAGGGGGAAGCGCTTCTTGCGGAAGCCGGGGAGGAAAACGCCGGTCTCGTCGATATCGGGGACGGACTTGCGGTCGCGTTCAAGATCGAATCGCACAATCACCCGTCGGCAGTGGAGCCCTACCAGGGGGCCGCCACCGGTGTGGGCGGTATCCAGCGCGACATCTTCACGATGGGCGCCCGGCCCATCTGTTCGCTCAATTCGCTCCGGTTCGGTGCGCTGGAGAACCCCCGCGTGCGCTATCTCTTCGACGGCGTGGTGCGCGGAATAGGGGATTACGGCAATTCTTTCGGCGTGCCCACCGTAGCCGGCGAGGTGTATTTCGATCCGTCCTATGAGGGGAATCCCCTTGTCAACGCCATGAGCGTGGGTGTGGCGAAAATCGGACAAACCGCTTCGGCCATTGCCGAGGGGGTGGGGAATCCGGTGTATATCGTCGGATCCTCGACCGGACGGGACGGCATTCATGGCGCTACCTTCGCTTCCGAGGAAATTGCAGAGGGGAGCGAGGCGAAGCGCCCCAGCGTGCAGGTGGGCGATCCATTCACCGAAAAGCTTTTGCTGGAGGCTACCCTGGAGGCCATCGCCAGCGGCGCGATCGTGGGTATTCAGGATATGGGCGCCGCCGGGCTTACCTGTTCCTCCTCCGAAATGAGTGCGAAGGGCGGGTGCGGCATGATTTTGCATGTGGACAAGGTGCCGCAGCGCGAAGTGGGGATGACCCCCTACGAGATTATGCTTTCGGAAAGCCAGGAGCGGATGCTGCTCGTGTGCGAGCAGGGCCGGGAGGATGAGGTCGAGGCCATTTTCCGCAAATGGGACCTGCATGCGGAATGTATAGGAGAAGTTGTTCAGGAACCCCGCGTAAAGATTTTCTGGCACGGCGCGCTGGTTGCGGATGTGGAAGCCGATCATCTCGTATTGGGCGGCGGGGCGCCCGTGTATCAGCGGGAAACGCGCCGTCCGGCCCGGCTCGACGATATTGCGCTGGACCTCGACGATGTGCCCGATGTGTCGGCGGCCGACGCCGGCGCGGTACTGCTCGACCTGCTCAGTTCTCCGAATATCGCCTCGAAACGCTGGGTGTTCGAGCAGTACGATACGATGGTGCGGACGAACACGCTGGCAGGCCCGGGGTCGAGTGACGCCGCGGTGGTGCGCATCAAGGGCACAGACAAGGGATTGGCCGTCAAGACCGATTGCAACGGACGGTATGTGTATCTCGACCCGCGCCAGGGCGGGCGCATCGCCGTGGCGGAGGCGGCCCGGAACGTGGTGTGCACCGGGGGTAAGCCGGTGGCTATCACGAACTGCCTCAATTTCGGCAATCCGTACAAGCCGGAGGTCTACTGGACCTTTGCGGAGGCGGTCGGGGGCATGGGCGATGCCTGCCGGGTATTCGGCACGCCGGTGACAGGCGGCAACGTCTCCTTCTACAACGAAAATCCGGAAGGGGCTGTCTACCCTACTCCCACGATCGGCATGCTGGGCATCGTGGACGATATCGAGACCGGTATCGTTACCGCGCCGTTCCGGGAGGCCGGCGATGCGGTGTATCTGCTCAGTCCGGCAGGCTGGGCGCACCGGGAGGACATCAACGGTTCCGAGTATCTGGTGCGCCGGCACGGGCTGGTGCGCGGCGGCGCTCCGTATATGCTCCTGAAAGAAGAAGCGGCGGTGCAGGAGGCGATGCGGCGCCTCATAAAGGCAGGTCTGGTGCGCAGTGCGCACGACGTCTCAGACGGGGGGCTGGCCGTGGCGCTGGCCGAGTGCGTGCTTTATGCGGAAACCCCCGGTGCGGAGATCGATCTGGCCGCGCCGGGGATGCGGCGGGACGCGGTGTTGTTCGGCGAGGCGCAGTCCCGCATCGTATTCAGCGCGTCTGCGGAACAGGCCATTGAGATAGAACGCGCCATTGGAGAGATGTCTGTGCGTCTTACGCGGCTGGGCATGGTGCGCCCCGGCAATCTGACGATTCTTCTGGACGGTGAGCCGGTTGTAGACCTGTCCGCGGAAGACCTTCGCCGTCCGTACGACCACGCCATTCCCGGCTATATGAACCAGTAGCCGCTGCGGCGGGGCAGGGAAACCAACGCGCTCCTTTTTTGTAGTATGCTGTGCAACGTGCTCCCGGCATTGCATCCAGGAAAAACAATCCCTTATTTCGCCCCAAATTCTGGAGAAACAACATGAATACGCATACTCCGCTGGCGGTTACGGACGGCAGTTTCAAGGAGGAAGTACTCGACTCCGATGTGCCGGTGCTTGTGGACTTCTGGGCCGCCTGGTGCGGGCCGTGCCGTATGATTGCCCCGGTGGTCGAGGAGCTGGCCGGGGAATTCGCCGGGCGCGCGAAGGTGGTCAAGATGGATGTCGATCACAATACGGAAACACCGATGCAGTACGGGATCCGGTCGATTCCGACCCTGCTGTTTTTCAAGGACGGGCAGGTTGCGGATCAACTGGTCGGGGTTTCTCCCAAAAAGGATCTGGTTGACCGGCTTGATGCGCTGGTTGCGCAAGCTGTCTGACGGTTCTCTGCCTTTTTCCTTTTCCTGATCGCCCCGATCACTTTTTTCCCATGACCGAGCGCGCCGAACCGGATATGTCCGCTTTCGATGGGATCGATTTCTCCGGGGCGGAACGCCGGAACGTGGTCATTGTCGGCACGGGACCTGCCGGCCTGACTGCTGCGCTGTATGCAGCCCGCGCGAATCTCGAACCGGTCGTGTTTCAGGGGCCCGAACCCGGCGGTCAGTTGATGACTACGACGGACGTGGAGAATTATCCGGGTTTCCCCGAGGGCGTATTGGGGCCCGACATGATGCAACTCTTCGACGGGCAGGCCACCCGGTTCGGAGCCGATCTTCGCTACGGCACGGTGAACGCAGTGGATTTATCGCAGCGTCCGTTCCGGTTGCTCGTGGATGGGGAAACGCCCATACTGGCGGAAACGGTTATCATCTCTACGGGGGCTTCGGCGCGGTATCTGGGCCTCGAAAACGAGAAACGCCTGCTGGGGCGCGGCGTGTCGTCCTGCGCGACCTGCGACGGGGCGTTTTTCCGCAATGTGGTGGTGGCCGTCGCCGGAGGCGGCGACTCCGCCATGGAGGAAGCCCTGTTTCTGACCCGCTTTGCGTCGAAGGTGTATGTCATTCACCGCCGGGACAGCCTCCGCGCCTCGAAGATCATGCAGGACCGGGCGTTCGCAAACGAAAAGATCGAGTTTATCTGGAGCACGGTGGTGGAAGATGTGCTGGGCGACGACGAAGTAACGGGCCTCGTCTTGCGCAACAGGGAAACGGACACGGTTTCCGAACTGGCGGTGGGCGGATTCTTCGTCGCCATCGGACATACGCCCAACACGCAGGTGTTCAACGGGTGGCTCGATATGGATGCCCAGGGATATATCCTGACGGAAGGAAAATCCACGTATACGAATATCCCCGGCGTGTTCGCATGCGGCGATGCGCAGGATCATGTATACCGGCAGGCGGTTACGGCCGCCGGCACAGGGTGTATGGCGGCCATCGATGCGGAACGCTGGTTTGCCGAACATGCCGAAACGTCCGGAGACGGGGAGCCTGCGTAAGATGTCCCGGGCAAGATTACGTTGGATAGCGCCGGGAGGGTTTACCCTGAGTGTACTGTGCTTGGGATTGCTCTTTTCTTCCGGTTGCACAAGCAATCCGGCGCCGGAGGAAGAGGCGATTGCACCATCCCCCGATGTGGAGGAAGCTGCCGGGGCGGGCGAGACACCTGAAACGACGATGGCTGCAAGTGTCGAGGGCGCTGCGGGAGCGTCTTCGGCGGACCGTTTTGCAGACGAAAACCGGTCGGTTTCCGGAAAAATAAGCGATGCATCGCTGGCTGCGAAGGTGCAACTGGCGCTCGTGGATACGCGCGATCTGCGCGCGCACCGGTTCAGTCCAGAGGCGGTCGCCGGGCATGTGATCCTGCGCGGTCATGTGGATACCTGGGCGCAGCGTGAGCGTGCTGCCGCGGTGGCGGTGCGCGTGCCGGGTGTGATATCCGTTTCGAATGAGCTCACCTCGACAGAGGAGAAACCGACGGGTCTTGCAGAAGCGTCCGGGCTTTCCGGGGATGCACGGGGCGGCGGTGAAAACGGGTCGTTCGGAGAGGCTGCCTCGCCGGGCGGCGGCGCGGAAGGACCGGTGTATCACACCGTGATGCGGGGCGAAAGTCTCTGGACCATTTCCCGGAGGTACGGCGTGAGCATCGACCGGATCAGATCCCTGAACGGGTTGACGTCCGACACGGTCGATCCGGGGCAGAGGCTGCGGGTCCGCTGATCGGGACCGGCTAAGCGGGTAAGCGCACCGCGGCGTTCCGCATGGCTATGCACGGACGAGATTCCGCAGCACGAACCACACGTTTTCTTTTCGTTCGCGCAGCCGCCGGGTGAAATACGGCGCCCATTGCGTCCCGAAGGGTACGTAGACTCTCATGCCGTACCCGTCGCTAACGATCTGTTCCTGGGTCTGCGGGCGTATGCCGTAGAGCATCTGAAATTCGAACCGGTCCCGGTCTATGCCGCGATTCGCGACAAAGATTTTCGTGGCGGAAATCAGTTTGTCGTCGTGCGTAGCGATGCCGGGATACCGCCCGTGCGCAATGAGTTCCTGCGCGCACGCCATGAAGTGCTCGCGGATGATGTCCATATTCTGCCAAGCGATCTCCGAAGATTCCTTGTAGGCGCCTTTGCACAGCCGGACCGGGGCCTTCAGCGCGCACATGCGTTCCACATCGCGTTCCGTGCGCTTCAGGTAGGCTTGCAGCACAATCCCCACATGATCGGGGTATTCGGGGAAGGTTGCCTCGAAGAGGGATATCGTGGACGCCGTGGCGTCGCTGCCTTCCATGTCGAGACGGACGAACACATCGCACTCTTTTGCCGCTGCAAGCAGCATGTGCAGGTTTTTCAGGCAGTAGTCTTCGTCGATTTTCTGCCCGATCATCGAGAGTTTGATGGATATGCCGGCGTGCATGGCGCCCCGGGCCCTCTCCTTGGCGATGATGCGGACGAGACGTATGTAGGCGTCCCGGCTCGTCTCGGCGACCTTCTGTCTGGTGACGTGTTCGCCCAGCAGGTCGAGGGTCACGCTCAGGCCCTTATGGTTCAGGGCGCGAATAACAGGGAGTGCTTCCTGGAATGATT
Source organism: Bacteroidetes bacterium SB0662_bin_6 (assembly GCA_009839485.1). Lineage (NCBI taxonomy): Bacteria > Pseudomonadati > Bacteroidota > Bacteroidetes bacterium SB0662_bin_6. The sequence continues at coordinate 12,995 of VXPQ01000025.1, read as the reverse complement.
CTCCCGCAACGAAGCGGCGTGCCAGCAAAAAGGGAAGACGCATCGGGCGTAGTATGCACTATCGAAGCACGTGGCGGATACGGTGCGCGGAATGACCGGAAAAAACGGAACGCAGGACCCTTTTTGTCGATGCGGAGTGCATGCGATCGTACGTTGTGCGGCGGTTCGGGCTCCTATTTCCCGACCGGTCGTTCAATGCTGCATCCTTTACCTTTCGGGGCGGCCAGGGATCCGGGTTTACACGTCCAACCATACAAGATTCAAAAAATGGATGTAAGCGGGCTGAGACGCGAATATCGTGGAGACAGCTTCGACGCGGCCGGTAACGATCCGATCGCGTTGTTCGGGGCATGGTTCGAGGAGGCGGTGCAGGCTGCGCACGCAAAGAGCCGTGATCCGAACGCGATGTCGCTCGGCACGGTCGATGCCCAGGGCCGTCCTTCCGGGCGCATCGTGCTTCTGAAAGGGTATGACCGGCAGGGCTTCGTCTTCTACACGAATTACGGCAGCCGCAAGGCGCGCGATCTGGAGGCGAATCCGTGGGCGTCGTTGACGTTCTGGTGGGACGAACTGGATCGCCAGGTGCGGGTCGAGGGCCGGACGGAACGGACGGATCGGGCTGCTTCGGAGGCCTATTTCGCATCGAGGCCGAGGGAGAGCCAACTGGCCGCGGTGGCTTCCGCGCAGAGTTGTTCGCTTGCGGACCGCGCCACGCTGCTGGCCGCCGTGGAAGCGGCACGGAAGAAATATGAAGGGCGCGAGGTGCTCTGCCCCGAAGAGTGGGGTGGGTATCTTCTGCGGCCTCACGCGCTGGAGTTCTGGCAGGGCCGTCCGAATCGCCTGCATGACCGCCTGGTGTACCGGCTCGACGAGGCGGGCGTGTGGCATGTGGAGCGTCTGGGCCCGTAAGGCGGTGACCTTAAGGCTCTGTGGTCGCACATTTTCAGGGAACGTAGGGCCCGAGAAACGCCTGCGAACCCGTAGCCTGCCGCACGTTTACGTTACGTGAAAATGTGCGATCACAGGGCCTTGTTCAAGGTGGTCGTTTGCCCCGTACGGACGACGGTTGTCGAGGCAGTGCCGGAAACCCCATGTCTTTGTGCGGTACCCTGTCTGTCGTTACCGGCCCGGTTCATGATCTATCGATAGGCCCGGTCCGTGTATTCGCTTACGGCGGCCCGGTCGATCAGGCGCCAGGAAGGCGATCCCAGCGCTCCGTTTTTGCTTCGGCGGAACGTGGCGCGGAGGTAGATTTCCTTTTTTCCGGGGGTTGCCCCGGGGAAGCTGAACGATCCCCAACGGAATATCCAGAAGGCCGAGTCCGGCCGTACCGGGAAACTCCGCGACAGCATTTCCGCGAGGTGCGGCGCATCGTCGAGCGTGGAGCGTCCCCGGTTCTCGGCGAGTTCGTCGAGGACTACGGTCATAGGGCGCGCGGCCTTTGGGGCCGAGCGGTAGATGCGCACGCGGCAGGTCGAAACGTTACGGTATCCCCGCCAACTGAACGTGGTGTCGGTAACCATCTGCCCGGCGGCGGGTGGGGCGGCGGCAAGCGCCAGCAGGGCGGCAATGATGCAAACGGGTGTCCTCATATTTGTATTAGGATAGTCTGATCAAAACCGCTTCGCTCAGCCTCTGAACTTCGCGGACTTAATCAGACTATCCTATAGACACGCCGGATGGGGAAGTGTAACCCGGCTCGGACGGGAAAATTCGGGAGGGGGATGGCGCAATGATGGCGAGTATTGCGCGCCGGATTGCGCTCGGCGGGGGATTCGCGCAGCATGCGACAAGACTTGTGTAAGCATGGTATATTGGCTTCTTCATCACGGTCAATCCAGTGGCGCAGGCTTTTCAAAAAGTGAGGGTGCGCCCGTGGCCGGAGTATCTGGCGCACGAGACGGAGGGTGAAAATGCCGGTGCCTGAATCGTACTTCTTGTGGTCCACGCTGTCGGTCCGCACCGTGCTGGAGGCGGTCGCAATGCTGTTGGCGTTCGTCGGCGTTTTATTTCTGGGTTCGAAGCTCCTGCCCGGACATCGGGTTACGGGACCGGAAATAGAGGGGCGATCGCGCACCTACAAGCTCAACGGCCTCGCCTTATTCCTGATCACCGTGATCGGGGGATGTCTTGCCCAGGTCTCCGGCTTGTTTTCTCTTTCGGTGCTGCATACCCGTTTTGCCGCGCTGTTCGTGGCGGCAAACGCATTCGCATTTGCTTTTTCCGCTTGGCTGTACTTCCGAAGAGCACGGACTCGGGATGCATCGCCGGGCAATTGGCGAAGTTTCCTGATGGGATCGGAATTCAATCCGACTTTTCTCGGAGTGGATTTGAAGCTTTTCAGTTACCGCCCTTCCCTGATCGGTCTGGCGCTGTTCAACGTGTCGTTTGCGGTCGTGCAGTACGAAACCTACGGCGGGTTGACCCTGGCCATGGCGCTCTATCAGCTATTTACCTTTTCGTACGTGCTCAACTACTTCCATTTCGAAGGCGGGATGATATACACCTGGGACATGATCAGTGAGCGCTTCGGATGGGCGTTGGTTTGGGGGGACTATGTGCTGGTGCCGTTTTTCTATTGCCTCCCCGGATGGTGGCTGGTGCATGCCCCGGAGCCGCTGTCTCCCCTCGCGGCCGTCGCGATCGTTTTGTTGTTCGTCTTTGGCTTCTGGCTCTTTCGCGGCGCCAATGGGCAAAAGCACCGCTTCAAGCGGGATCCTGGCGCCATGATTTGGGGCAAACCCGCCCGGACCCTGGACGGACGCCTGCTGATTTCCGGATTCTGGGGTATTGGACGACATCTGAACTATACCGGCGAGATCTGCATCTACCTGGCGTTTGCCCTTACCACCGGGTTCGCCTCCTGGGCGCCTTATCTTTTGCCCGTGTGGCTGGGGGGTCTGTTGTGGCATCGTTCGAGACGTGATGAGCGCCGCTGCCGCGCCAAGTATGGGGAGTTGTGGGAACAATACAAGCAGCGGGTGCCTTATGCGATGCTGCCGTTCGTTTATTGAGGGCAGCGATGGCGCGTCGATCTTCCGCGCTGATTTGCTGTTGTTTTACCGCCGGACAACGCGTACGTGAAATGCCTCCGCCCGCGTCTTGACAGCCAAATGTCCGCAACGTATTCTTCGGGCGAAAACATAACGGGCAAAACAAAAACAGAAAGGATTGCAGAACATGCACGACACGACTGAGGACAAGATGGCGACCAATGGCAAGTGCCCCGTATTGGGTCACCAACACACCGCGGTGGGCGCGATAGCGAACCACCAGTGGTGGCCGAATCAACTGAACCTGAAGATGCTCCACCAGAACTCCCCGTTGTCCGATCCCATGGACGGGAAGTTCAACTACGCCGAGGAGTTCAGGACATTGGACCTGAATGCCGTGAAGAAGGACATCGAGGCGGTGATGACGACGTCCCAGGAGTGGTGGCCGGCCGATTACGGCCATTACGGGCCGCTGTTCATCCGGATGGCCTGGCACAGCGCGGGCACGTACCGCATCCACGACGGCCGCGGCGGCGGCGCCTCCGGTACGCAACGCTTCGCTCCTCTCAACAGTTGGCCTGACAACGCGAATCTGGACAAGGCGCGCCGGTTGCTCTGGCCGATCAAGCAGAAGTATGGCCGGAAGATCTCGTGGGCCGACCTGATGATCCTTGCGGGCAACTGCGCCCTGGAGTCGATGGGGCTCGAGACGTTCGGTTTCGCCGGCGGGCGCGAGGATGTCTGGGAGCCTGAGGAGGATATCTACTGGGGGCCCGAGACCGAGTGGCTGGGCGACGAGCGCTACAGCGGAGACAGGGAGCTCGCAAATCCTTTCGGTGCGGTTCAGATGGGCCTCATCTACGTGAATCCGCAGGGCCCGAACGGCGAGCCGGATCCGGTTGCCGCCGGCAGGGATATTCGGGAGACGTTCAGTCGGATGGCGATGAACGACGAGGAGACGGTGGCCCTCATCGCAGGCGGACACACCTTCGGCAAGACCCACGGCGCCGCCAGTGAAGACCGGTACGTCGGTCCCGAGCCCGAGGGTGCCGCTATCGTGGAGCAGGGCCTCGGCTGGAAGAACACCTTCGGCAACGGCAAGGCCGGCGACGCGATTACAAGCGGGCTGGAGGGCGCCTGGACGCCCACCCCGGTGACCTGGGACAACAGCTTCTTCGAGACCCTGTTCGGCTACGAGTGGGAACTGACGAAGAGCCCCGCCGGGGCGCATCAATGGATTCCGGCGGACTCCGGCGGCGCGAACACGGTGCCGGATGCCCACGATTCGTCGAAGAGGCATACCCCCGTCATGCTGACGACGGACCTCGCACTGAGGGTGGATCCGATCTATGCACCGATTTCGAGACATTTCCTCGAGAATCCGGACGAGTTTGCGGACACCTTCGCCAGAGCGTGGTACAAACTGACGCATCGTGACATGGGCCCGATCTCGCGATATCTCGGCCCGGAGGTTCCCGAGGAGCAGCTCTTGTGGCAGGACCCGGTGCCTGCCGTCGATCATGCGTTGATCGATGCGCAGGACATCGCCGCGCTCAAGAGCAGTATCGTCGAATCGGGACTGTCCATTTCCCAACTGGTTTCGACCGCCTGGGCATCCGCCTCGACGTTCCGCGGCAGCGACAAGCGCGGCGGGGCGAACGGGGCACGCATTCGCCTCGCGCCGCAGAAGGACTGGGAAGTGAATCAGCCGGCCCGGTTGGAGGCCGTGCTGGGAGTCCTGGAGGATATCCGGAAGGACTTCAACAGCGCGCAGTCCGACGGGAAGAAGGTGTCGCTCGCAGACGTGATCGTTCTGGGCGGATGCGCGGCCGTTGAGTTGGCTGCGAAGAGCGCCGGACATGACGTGCAGGTTCCTTTTTCGCCAGGGCGCACCGATGCGCTACAGGAACAAACGGACGTGGACTCATTCGCCGTGCTGGAACCGGCCGCAGACGGGTTCCGCAACTACCTCGGGAACGGACACGACCGCTCCGACGAAGAGTTATTGGTGGACCGGGCACAGTTGTTGACCCTGACCGCCCCCGAGATGACGGTGCTCGTCGCCGGCTTGCGCGTCCTGAACGCAAATGCCGGGCAGTCCGAACACGGCGTCTTCACGAAGCGGCCTGAGACGCTGACCAATGACTTCTTCGTCAACCTGCTCGACATGGATACGGCGTGGCAGGCGTCCTCTGCATCCGGGCACGTGTTCGAGGGACACGATCGCGAGACGGGCGAACTCAAGTGGACAGGCACCGCCGTCGATCTCGTCTTCGGTTCGAATTCCCAGCTCCGCGCCATCGCGGAAGTCTACGCATGCGACGATGCGCAGCAGGCATTTGTGCGCGACTTTGTCGCTGCGTGGAACAAGGTGATGAATCTCGATCGTTTTGATCTGGCTTGAGTTAGGCCCCGCAGAGCGCCGCTGCATAATGTTAACAGGCCTTGGCAGGCCGGTCCGGAGAGGGTGTTCCAGGTCCGGGAAGCTGTGATTTTCCCTACCTGAAAATAACCCGGACCCCGAGGTTGAACGTTCTGGGCAGGCCGAGGAAGACTTCCGCGTCGTCGGCCGTGTTCGCATCTCTTCCGTTTCCGCGGTAGGCGTTGAAACGCGAGTTGTTCGTGGCGTCCTGGATGTAGAAGCTGTCGAACACGTTGAACACGTTGGCCAGCACCCGGATATCGAAACGCGACAGGCCGAGCAGTTCACGCGGGATGTCGTACCCCATGTTCAGATCGAACACGTTGTATGCGGGCACCTTCCAGACCTGCGCTCCGGCCTGGGCGGGATCCGTACGGCTTGTCGGATCGAAATCCGCGTAGTAGTTCGCGTAGGAACGCCCCGTGAACTTCGCATACAGTCCCTCGACCGGAAACAGCGTCACGGCGTAGACGAATTGCGTTTGGGGCGCATCGCCCACCTTGACGTCCTTCACGTAGATATCCACCTGGGTCTGGGTGGACGGGTCCGACTGGTCCGGCGTGTAGGCCGCCGAGACATTGTCCGTGTATTTCCAGTTGCCCAGCGAAACGGCTACGTCCGCGCGGACGATGTTCAGCGGCTGGTACGCCAGTTCGCCTTCGATGCCTCGGTGCAGGGCGTTGAGGCCCCTGATGTTGATCAGGCCATCGTCGCCGTCCTGTTCCGTCACGAAACGCGTGATGGTGCGATCGTTCCAGGTCGTGTGGTAGACATTGAGTTTCCCGGCCAGTTTGCGGTCCGGGGAACGGAACGCGGCGCCTGCTTCGAAGGCCGCAAACTGTTCGTTCCGCGGGTCCGGGTTCAACGTTCCGGTTACGTCATCGATGGCTCCGTCGAAGATGGGCACTTTGGAGACGACGCCTGCGTTCGCGAAAACCGACAGGTAATCGTTTGCAGCCCAGGAGGCGCCGCCCTTGATCTGGTAGCCGCCGATGCGGTCCGACTCCGTTTTGAACGTATTGCCCGTACCGTCATTTTTGAAGAGGTCCTCGTAGGTGTACTTGACCATGGAGTACCCGAACATGCCGTATGCGGTCAGGGCGTTCCGGGCGTATTCGCCCTGTGCGAATGCGCCGGCCCAGTCGACGGTGTTGGTGTTGTTGTAGTCGAAACGGTCTCCCGGCTGGAGAATTCTGCCGTTCTCTCCCCAGAAATCGCTGTCGAACCGCTGATAGCCGCTTCCGCCGAGCAGGTCACGCACCGTCCGGTAGTGCTCTATTTCTGCGGTGCGCCAGTCGATTCCCGCCTCGAGCGTAACGTTTTCGTTCGGCTCATGCTTGAATTTCGAAATGGCGCCGATCGTCCACTGGACGTTGTGGCTGTTCCGGAGGATGCCGAGGGATTGCCCGTGCTCCCGGTTGCTTGCGATCGTGGCGTCGTAGTCGACGACGCGGGAAGGGCCGCTGTAGTCCCATTCCATGGAGCCTTTCGTGCCGGTCCCGCCGCCTTTTCCGCCGGAATAGTAAACCACGGTGGACAGGAGCGACTTGTCCGAAAGCTGCGCGTAGTGGTTCAGGTTGAGCTGCGGTTTATGGAAGAAATTCTCCCGCTCGTTGATCTGGCCCGCCTGGATGCGCTTGACCGTTCCGAATCCGTCGTGCTGCTCCATGCGGTATTGCGAGGAAACCGAAGACACGTTTTCGTTCCAGCGCCGGCCCGCTTCCGGGAAGGTTTCCAGAATGTCGTCGATGGTTGCGCGGTCCAGCCCATCTTTTTCGAAGACTTCTCGGGCATACTCGTGATCGTATGCGGCGATGTTCTGGCGATAGAGGTTCTGCCCGTGACGCTGGGGAGCGCCCACGACATAGAGGTCGAGGCGGTGCTTGTCGTTGACGTTCCAGGCCGCGGCGGCGTAGTAGGCCCAGGCATCGGTCCATGTGCCGTCGTAGTAGCCTTCTCCGGTCTTGCGCACGCCGGACACCGTGAAGGCGTATTTGCCGTCGATCAGGCCCGTCGAAAGGGAAACGGTGGATTTCAGGAAGCCATCGTTGCCGACTTCCTGTTTGGCCATGACCTGGCGCGTGTTCTCCGACGGATCGGTGATGATGTTCAGGGTGCCGCCGATGGACGGAGTGGCCAGATTGACGACGGACAGGCCGCGCTGGAGCTGGATGGAGGACGTGGCGTCGCTGAGGCCGTCCCAGTTCGACCAGTAGAGCCAGCCATTCTCCATGTCGTTGACCGGGACGCCGTTGATCATGATGGCCACGTTGCGCTGGTTGAATCCGCGCACGTTCACGCGGGCGTCGCCGGCTCCGCCGCCCTGGGCGGTTCCGTACACGGACGGCGTGACGTTGAGCACCAGCGGTACGTCGCGCGATCCGAGCTCCCGCTGTATCTGCACCTTGTCCACATTGGTGAAGGCGACGGGCGTCTTGCGGTCCACAGCGCGTGAGGCGAATACTTCCAGCGCTTCGAGCGCTTCGCTTGAAAACGCAAGGCGGAAATCGGCGGTCACATCCTGGGAGCGGATGGTGACGACGCTGGAGAGGTCGTCGTATCCGACAAAGGACACGGTCAGCGTATGGGTGCCCGACGGAATATCATCGATCGCGTAGCGGCCGTTTTCGTCTGTGGCGGCGCCCATCGCCGTTCCTTCGACGATCACGTTCGCGCCGGGAAGGGGCTCTCCGGTATCGGCGTCGGTAACTGTGCCGGAGACATTCGTTTGAGCAAATGCCGAACCTGCGAAGAACAACGTAGCGGCAAGCGTCAGGCAGCGGAAGCGTATCATGGTGTTCGGGTTCATTCATTTTTGACAGGTGAAAAATACGGAGCATATCCGAAAGTATGCTGTCGCAATCCTGCCGATGGCCGATGCCGCCGATTGTACACATCAGGAGAAATCGATGTTATCCGATGGTGAATGGCAGGGGGTTCTTTCTTGCAGAATGCCCCCCGGAACAGGTGTTCTCTGAGGGGACGCTGCCGCACCCCGATAGCTTTGATAGTCGTTCCGTCGGAACGGATCACAGGAACAGGTTTGGGGTTGACAGGAATATGTTTTAGGATACCGGTCGCTACGATACGGAGGATGTAATAGATATGACGCTGGAAGCCCTTCTTGCCCTGCTCGACTATCACTATTGGGCCCGGGACCGGCTGCTCGATGCGGTCGAGGAGATCGCGCCCGACCACTTCCATAAGGATATGGGGAACAGTTTTCCCTCCATTCAGGACACGTTGCTCCACATCGTGTTTTCCGAATGGGTATGGCGCTTGCGCTGGGAGGGGGAGCCGCTGCCGGAGTTTTTCGACCCGAAGGATTTCGGGACCGTGCAGGATATTCGCGCGCGCTGGATCGAGGAGGAGCGTGAAGTGCGGCGAGTCGTCGATCAAGTCGGTCCGGCCGGCCTCGACCATGTGTTTGGCTATACCGAGCTCGATGGCCAGTCGCACCAGTCCGTTTTCTGGCAATCCGTGCAGCATGTGGTGAATCATGCCACCTATCACCGCGGACAGGTCACCACAATGTTGCGCCAACTCGGCGCCCGGGGCCCGAGCCAGGACCTGATTGTGTTTTATCGTTTATGATCGAAAAGCCGCCGTTCACAATCACAGCGGACATTCTTTCCCTCGTTGAACGCATCGGCGAAGCGATCGGCCGGGCGGCGGGCGGTGGGTTTTTTTGGCTTGGCTTATTCTTTCGCCAGAGGGGATCCTGTCGACAGATTCAGGGTTGACATAAATATGTTTAATACATATGTTTTTATGCATGCGTACAACAATCCATATCGACGATCACCTGTTTGCGGAGCTCAAGAGCATTGCTGCAAACACCGGGCGCACCCTGACCGCGGTCATTGACGTGGCACTCCGGGAGTCGCTGTCCCGGCGCCGCGCCCCGGAGCGTCTCGCCGTCGATCTGCCGCTGTTTCACGGTACGGGACTCATGCCCGGCGTGGACCTGAGCGATTCGGCCTCCCTGCTCGATCTGATGGAGGACGATCGTGATTCTGCCTGACGTGAACGTCCTCGTTGCGGCGTATCGAGACGATGCTCCGGAGCATATTTCCTGCCGATCATGGCTTGAGGCGGTACTGAATGGGGACGAGGCTTTCGGCATGTCCGATTTGGCGCTGAGCGGCTTTCTTCGCATTGTTACCCATCCACGCATTTTCACACTTCCAGCTTCGTCGGACGAAGCATTGGGCTTCACGAAAGTGCTCAGAAATCAGCCGCACTGCGTTCCGGTCAGCCCGGGTCTCCGACACTGGGATATTTTCACACGGCTCTGTCGGGATGCGGAAACGCGGGGCAATCTGATTCCGGATGCCTGGTTCGCCGCTCTGGCGATCGAATCCGGCTGCGAATGGATCACGCTGGACCGGGACTTCGCCCGTTTCAAGGGGTTGCGCTGGAGCCGCCCGCCCCGACTTACAAGCTGTTGAAGAAGGGTTTCGGAATAATAGGACTGTCACATCGCCCTACATTTCATAAAAATTACCTGCACCCGGCCATGGCTGCGGGCTTAGTGGAAATGACGCACCCCGAATCGCCTACCGCGAAGAATCAGAAGTACCGGTTGACGGTGTGGGGTAGGTCTCTGGAGTAGCGTAGCAAGCCAGCCGAAAATTTATTCAACGAATTTGTTGACAACAAGATTGTTGACCATTATATTGTCTTCAACGATTTTGTTGAACAAAAAACGTAATGCCATGCAATCATCAACCGGCCGCTGGGTAAGCGGCGAAAATTTTTTCAACCGTGACCGGGAGTTGCGGATACTTGAGGAACGGATTCGCGCTCGCAACCACATATTGCTGACCGGACAGCGGCGCATGGGAAAGACCAGCGTTGCCCGGGAACTTGGACGCCGACTTGAGATCGAGGGTTGGGTTTTTCTCTTCACTGATGTCGAGGGAGCGACCTGCGCGGAGGACGCCATCGCATGTATTGCCGAGGCTGTGTATCCGATTCGCCCGATCATGTCGCGCTTTATCGCCAGAATGGGACGCCTTACCGCCGGAATGGGGCGCTGGTTCAAGAACAACATTCAGGAGGTCGGTGCATACCAGTTTCGCGTTGGGATTCGGGCAGGCCTGAATGCAGGAAACTGGCAGCGGCACGGTGAAGAGTTACTCCGTGCGTGTGCCGTGCAGGGTAAGCCGGTTCTTCTCGTCATCGATGAGTTACCGATCTTTCTCAAGCGTATGTTGCACGATGAGGATGGCTTTAAGCGAGTCGACGAGTTTTTGAGTTGGCTACGCAGCGTGCTTCAGGATCTCGGAGACGATTCTCCGGTCCTCATCGTATCCGGCAGCATTGGACTCGCGCCTCTCGTAAAGCAGCTGAAGATACCTGACCGGATCAACCATCTTTATCCTTTTCGGCTAGGGCCGTGGGGCCGCGATACGAGCGTCCTGTGTTTTGACCAGCTCGCGGCAAGTTGCGGATTACAGGTCGAAGAAGGCGTGGGTACTGCCGTATACGATGCGCTCGGCATGGGTATCCCCCATCATGTACAATCTTTTTTCGCACGTTTGCAAGATCACGCCATCATGCAAGGGCGGAATCGGGTGACGGTGGAAGATGTCGACGAGGTCTATCGCACAGAACTTCTCGGGCCGTCGGGACAGAATGATCTCGTACACTACGAGACGCGCCTTAAAGAGGCGCTGGGCGATGAGAGAAGTTACTCACTTGCCATGGTAATTCTTGCCGAAGCAGCCACTCAAAATGTATTCACGTCGGATGCACAGCATTGTCTTGAGCAGCTTTATTCCCAGATGGTTGATGATGCCCCGGGGCTCATCGTGGATATACTTGATATTCTGATGCATGACGGGTACCTGACAGCCGGTAAAGATGGCTATTGTTTCCCATCGCATTTGCTGAAAGACTGGTGGGCGTCGCGCTTCCGAGGTCACCACAAAGCCCTTGAAAATCGTCCCTTCGCACAGCCCATGGGATTCCGATGAACGAATCTTCTAATCGCTTAGTCCGCAAGTTTAATCCGGGAACGTTCCAGTCTGACGAGGAGGTGATTGCACAGTTCGTGGTCAGGCAACGCGAGCTCGGTATTGTGCTTGATGTCCTCCGGGGGAATATTGATTCGGCATCGTGCCAGCATGTTTTGGTCGTTGGGCCCCGAGGCTGGGGCAAGACTATGCTGCTGGCTCGGGTTGCAGCGGAGTTGAACGCTGACGATAAACTCTCGGAGTGTCTTCTACCGGTTCGGTTCATGGAAGAAAGTCACGAGATATTCAATCTCACGGATTTCTGGCTTGAGACGCTGTTTTACCTCGTGCGGGAGAGCGCCAGCCGAGATCCCGAACTCGCGCGAGAATTGCGCGAGGTACATGCCGAGCTGGTTAAGCGATGGGGCGAAGAGACGCTCGCGGATCGCGTCCGCGCCACTGTTCTGGACGCTGCGGATCGGCTGGGCAAAAGACTTGTGCTCATGATCGAAAACATGCAGGATCTTTGCGCAAACGTGGAAGAGGATTTCGGCTGGCAACTTCGCGAGACGCTGCAATCGGAACCGCAGGTCATGCTGCTCGCTACAGCCACCAGCCGGTTCAGGGGGCTCGACAATGTGGAGCAACCGTTTTTCGAGTTGTTCCGAATCATTAGCCTCGCACCGCTGGATACGGAAGAATGTCGACACTTGTGGAAAGTGGTTAGTGGCGATCACGTGAGCGGACGGGAGATTAGGCCACTTGAGATTCTGACCGGCGGTAGCCCACGCCTCCTTGTTATCATCGCCGGTTTTGCACAGCACCGATCTCTGCATCAGTTGATGGAAGATCTGGTGCAATTGATCGACGACCATACCGAGTATTTTCGCAATCATCTGGAGGTGTTTGCCAAGAGTGAACGCCGTGTATATCTCGGGGTGATTGATCTTTGGCAGCCGTCGAGCACGGGCGAGATTGCGATGCGAGCTCGCATGGATGTTCGAACTGTATCAACTCTGCTCGGCCGACTCGTCAAAAGGGGTGCGGTCACTGGGAAAAAAATTGGCAAGAAGCGGTTCTACACCGCCACGGCGCGTCTTTATAGTCTCTATTACAAGCTGCGTCGCGAACGCGATGAGGCGGCTGTTGTGAGACATTTGATTCATTTTATGTCCGTGTTTTACAGTGAAGCCGAATTGGCCGAGATGTCGGTTAAGCTGATGGCAGAGGCGGAGAAATTTCCAATAATTTGGGAGGGCATTGAGCGGGCGATAGAAGAAGTACCGGATATTGGCAGCATGTTTCCTAATATGGTGCGGCCAAATATTGATCGGGTATCCAGGCCGGCCATGGCAATCGACGACGAGAATGTCGAACGATTGTTGGAAGAGGTTACTACGGTGTTCGACAAGGCAGCAAAGTATGAAGAACTCGGCGAATTCGCGTCAGCGATTGCGACCTACGACGAAGCGATTACACGCATTGGTGACAGCGATACACCAGAGTTGCTTGATTCGATTGCTTGGGCTTTAGTCCAAAAGGGGGATGCGCAAGGGGAACTCGGCGAATTCGCGTCAGCGATTGCGACCTACGACGAAGCGATTACACGCATTGGTGACA
>VXPQ01000024.1 GCA_009839485.1 Bacteroidetes bacterium SB0662_bin_6 | reverse complement strand
CACACTGCGCTCGCGGCGCCTGGCCTGGCAGAAAAACAGGCCCCGCAGAGCGCCGCTGCATAGTGGTAACAGACCCTTCGGAGAGGCCGTTATGTCCGATGTACTGAAGGCTTCGCTGGAGGTCTTGAATGAGCTTCCTGTTTCGGCGGACGCAGAGCGGTTTCTTGAACCTGACGATGCGGCGGAGCGGATACGGCGGCTGGCGGCGCGCCACCCGGACATAGCGCATTATGTTCAGATCGGCGAGAGCGAGGAAGGCCGCCTGATCGATGGGGTGGTGTTGGGGAGAGGAAACCGGCACGTCAGTTTGCTTGCGGGCAATCATTCCGACGAGCCGGTGGGTCCGGACTTTCTGAGGCGGTTCGTAACGGTTGTGCTGAGTCATCCGGACGCATGCAGCGCGTTGCTAAGTGCCTTCCGGTTTTTTGTGATTCCGCACACGAATCCCGACGGAGCGTTCCGAAACCGCACATGGCGGCAGGCCTGGGGAGATGATGCGGGGGGGATTGTCACGGAGTATTTACGTCATGCGGTGCGGGAGCCCCCGGGACGGGACGTGGAGTTCGGTTTTCCGGATATGCGTCCGGAGAACGGGGCAGTTGCTGCGTGGCTTCGGAAGCACGGGCCTTTTGTATTGCATGGAAGTTTGCACGGGATGGGTATCAGCGCCGGAGCGCTGCTGCTCATCGAAAAAAATTGGGGATACCGTGCGGCCCTTCTGCAGGAACGTTTCCGGCAGGCCGCTCAGGTCGAGGACTTTCCTCTCTACGATCGCAACCGGCAAGGGGAGAAAGGATTTTTCTACCTTGCTCCCGGTTTCTGGACGACCCCGGAAGGAAGCGCCATGCGGGCGTTTTTCGAAGCGCGAAACGATAAGGAGACGGCGGCGCTTTTTCGAAGCAGTTCCATGGAATACGTACGGAGCCTCGGCGGCGACCCTTTGTGTTACGTCACGGAACTGCCTCTTTTTCTGGTGGGGGACATGCCGCCGGGGAAGGGTTCGCAACAGGTCATTTCAGCGCTTCGCCTTCGGATTGCGCACGGGGAAGACGTGGATGAGGATATAAAGCAGTTGAATCTTCGTACCCTGCCGCTTGCGGCGGCGCTTCGGATGCAACTGCGCACGTTGTCCGCGGCGCTGGAACAGGTCGTGGCCGGGGAAGGCTGAGGGCGCCGCTCACGCACTGCCGAAGAGCCACTGAACCAGATAGACCGCAAAGATCATGGCGAAAATGTCAGCGGTCAGCCCGGCGGGTACGGCATGCCGGGTTTTTTTGACGTTGACGGCCCCAAAATACACGGCGATGATGTAGAAGGTGGTTTCGGTGGAGCCGAACATGACGCCTGCCATCTTGACAAGAATCGAATCTTCGCCGAATACGGTGATCATCTCGGCTACGACAGCGGCGGAGCCGGAGCCGGTCAGTGGGCGGATAATCGCCATGGGAAGCATTTCCGGCGGGAAGCCCAGCACGCCGAGCACCGGCTCAAGGGTCTCCACAAGAAAATCCATGGCGCCGGAGGCCCGAAACATGCCGATAGCGAAGAGAATTGCGACGAGGTAGGGGATGATCATCACGGCCACCCGAAATCCTTCCTTGGCGCCCTCCACAAATTCCTCATACACCTTTACCCCCCGGATGAGGCCGTAGAGCGGCAGCCCCACGATCATGAGCGGCAGCACAAAGATGGCGAAATAATCGATGAAGATGCGGAACCAGCTCATTGCGGCGCCTCCCCGGTTTGGGTTTCGTTGCCGGGATCGGCGTTCGGGTCACTTCGTTTCCAGAGTGGCGTGCGCTCGAGGAACAAGGCGGTTCCGATGGCCACGATGAGTGAGGCGCCGGTGACGACGATAATGGGAAAGATCAGTTCGTTTACCTGAAGTCCTATGACCGCCACAAGCAACGCCGGCGGGACCAACTGCACACTGGCCGTATTCATCGCAAGCAGCATGACCATGGGATTTGTGGCCGTATCCTTGACGGGATTCAGCGTTTGCAGTTCTTCCATGGCCTTGATGCCGAGCGGCGTGGCGGCGTTGCCGAGGCCCAGCACGTTGGCGGAAAGGTTCAGGACGATCATCGCAAAGGCCGGATGCCCTTTCGGGATACCGGGAAAGAGCGGGCGCAGGAGAGGCTCTACGATACGGGACATCTGGCGAATGAGCCCTCCTGCCTCAGCGATTTTGAGCAATCCCAGAAAAAGCGCAAGCACTCCGATGAGACCGATTGCAATCTGCACGGCGGTGCTGGCGAAATCGAAAGCGGCTTCAGCGATGTCCTGCAGGTGGGGAAAGCGTACGGGCTCGAACCGGACCGCAGTGCTGGTGACAGGCGCTACGGCAGGCCTGCTCGAGACGTTTTCCTCGTCAAGTGTCCCTTGCAGGGCATCACCCCCGGAAAATTTCCGGATGCGGAGAAGCGGTTCCGGCAACGAGGCGTCCCCGGCGAAAAAAAGGCGGACGCCGGCTTGCGTACGGATGACATGCCCCTCGTAGACGGAATCGGGGGCAGCTGCTACACTGTAAAATGCACGGTACGTTTCCGCATCGATCCGGATATGCACCGGGACGCGGCGTGCCTCGTCCTGGTACCCCTCCGGATATTCCAGAAGGATCGGGAGCGAGGCGTCATTTCGGAACCGGTCGCTTGCGGCGTCTCGCAGGTCGGAAACGATAGCGAATGCGAGGGCGGCGATAATCAGGCCGGCCCATATGTAGTTAAGCATGTCGCAGCGAGACGGGATGAACGGTTAATCGGCGGCGCACCGGGTAACAACTTACGCAGAGCGTTGCGAAGTTGCATCCCCTCGTTTAGCGTCGAAAAAGGCGGTAATCTTTTGTGCCGTTGCGGCGCCGACGGCTTCGCGGAGGGCCTCTTCTCCGGCAGCTTCGACCCGCTTGACGGATCCGAAGCGCCGGATCAGTTTCTGTGCAGTCTTTTCGCCGACGCCGTCTATCTCCCGCAAGGAGGTGTGCAGCGTGCGCTTCTTCCGCTGGGCGCGCTGGAAGGTGACCGCAAAGCGGTGCGCTTCGTTGCGGATGCGCTGCAGGAGTTGAAGCGAAGTACTGGCTTTCGGAATATGCAGCGGTGCGGAATCGCCTGGGAAAAACACCTCTTCAAGTCGTTTGGCGAGCCCGATGAGCGGGAATCTTCCGTACACTCCGATTTCCCGGAGCGCATCGGCGGCCGCGGAAAGCTGTCCCTTGCCTCCATCGATCACCACAAGGTCGGGCCAGTCGATGTTTTCCCGGTTCGCATACCGGCGCGTTACGACCTCGCGCATGCTCTGATAGTCGTCGGGTTGCCCGGAAACGGCAGAGCGGATCTTGTAGTGGCGGTATTCGCTTTTGCGGGGGCGTCCGTCGCGAAAAACCACACAGGAAGCCACCGTGCCTGTACCGGCGAGATGCGAAATGTCGAAGCATTCGATGCGCCGAGGTAGTGTTTCTAGTCGCAAATCTTCTTCCAGAGACCGTACGGCATGAGGAATCCGATCCTCGCCGCGCTTCATCTTTCGAATTTTCCATTCTTCGAGGAGCATGGCCGCATTCGTGCTGACCATGCGCATCAGGCTGGCTTTGGGACCCCGGCGCGGTACGGCAAGCGGTACGTTCCTGCCGCGCTGTTGCGCCAGCAGTTCTTTTACGGGTTCCGGTTCGGCGATCTCCCCGCTCAGCAATACTTCTCCGGGAAAGAAGACAGCGTCCGCATAATAGTCCTCGACGAGGCGTTGCATCAGGACGCTTTTGGATAGCCCTTCTATCGGATGGATATAGGTATGCCGCCGTCCTATGACCTTGCCTTCGCGCACTTGAAAAATGACGCCGCAGGCCACATTTTCTCGTTCGTCAGTCTCCATGGCGAAAAGGTCCCGGTCGGCTTCGTCTTCGCTCACCACCTTCTGTTTCCGGGCGTATTTTTCGAGGGCGAGGATGCGATCGCGCAATCCGGCGGCCTCCTCGAACAACATGGCGTCAGAGAGGCGCTCCATCTCGTCGCGGAGCAGGGCGATCAATTCTTTCGTGTGCCCGTTCAGCAGTTTTTCGACCTGTTCGATCGTGCGGTTGTAGTCTTCTTCGGATTGTTGTCCCGTGCAGGGAGCCGCACATTTTTTGATGTGATATTCGAGGCAGGGGTCGTATTTGCCGGCGGCGATGGGTTCCGGCGCAAGGTTCAGGGTGCAGGTGCGTAACTGGAAGATCGAGCGGATCGTGCGCAGCATCAGATGCATATTCTTCACGTCGGTATACGGGCCGAAGTATTTCGACCCGTCCCGCACAATACGGCGTGTGGGAAAGACGCGGGGGAACCGCTCGTTCCGGATGCAAATGAAGGGAAAGGTCTTGTCGTCGCGAAGGAGGACATTGTAGCGCGGCTTGAGATGCTTGATCAGATTGTTTTCGAGGATGAGCGCTTCGGCTTCCGTATCCGTCACGATCACTTCCACATCCTCGATTTTCCGGATCATGATGCGCATGCGTCCGTCATGCGGGCGGCTTTCCCGGAAGTACGAGCGGATACGACTGCGCAGATCTTTGGCTTTGCCTACGTAGAGTACATTTCCCTCGGCATCCTTGTGCTGGTAGATGCCCGGTTGCCGGGGCAGGCCTTCGATTTTCTTTTCCAGTTCCGGGTTCATGACTGCGCCGGATCGGATTGCGTGGCCAAATGCTGCTCGATAAGGGCTATGCGCAGACCAGGATCGGCAACAGCGGCGATCGCGATGGCGGCATGCCGGGCGCGCAGGACGGATGCTGCACGGAGATCTGCTTCGCTGTCCGGGGTTATGACGAGCAGGTGCTTGGGGATATCCCGGATCTTCCGCAGGGTCTCGAATTCGTTCGGGCCCGGATCCGTCAATATGACCGCATGAATGCGGGAATCGGTTTCGGCTGTGTGTAGAATCGTTTTTGCGGACAGGTCCTGTACAAGCAGATGAACGGATGGTGCGCCGAGCATATCGATCAGCGCAGTAATATCCGGGGACGCGCCGGGTTCGATGTGCGCGACCATACAAGCTCTTTCCGGCGTCAACCGCCGGGCAAGTCGATGCGGGTCCGGGGAAGGCGAAGACGAGGCCATGACGTACAGGCAGGGCGTTTGCGTCGGAGATCCTGATGCAAGAGAAACACGCTGGATCCCTTCCGGCAGAGCACCTTTTACAGGGGCCAGGCAGGGTTCGGCACGGCTGCAAAACTCGATCAGGACATTCGATGTCTGCCTGGGGTGTAAAAAGAAAATTGTTTTGCCGCCTGCACCGGGGCGCGGCGCCGGGTCGATTGGTTCGTAGCCTGCTTCACGGGCGCGCCGGTACGTATCGTCGATATCTTCGACTTCAAAAGCGAGGTGATGGAGACCGCTTCCCCGCTTGCGAAGGAATCGAGCGACAGGCGAGGTTTCGTCGAGCGCTTCAAGCAGTTCGAGTTGTGCGGTTCCGCCTGACACGAAAGAGACATGTATCCCATCCCTTTCGAGCGTTTCGGACAAGTAGGATGATTCGTCCAGCAGATCGCGGAGCACTTCGAGTATGCGATCCGTATCTGTCGTCGCTATACCGACATGGTCGAGTCGGGGCATGGTGATTGCGGCCTGGTCCGGAAGGACAGCGTGTCTGTTTGCCTGCCTTGTGCGCATGGAACGGGAGGCGGCATATCCCGTTCCGCCAAGGGTACTCTGCAAGCTCGCGGCCAACCGCACGTTTATGTTTTGAGAGAAGGCGCGTCCCAAGGTCCCTGCCCATGCGGATTTATTCAGAGCTTCCTTAACATTCCGGTAACACCTCCTGACTTGTTTTTTGCTATAGTATACCGTTCTGTTCCATTTGTGCGCCAGGGAATGTTCGAGCCTGTTCCCGCACGCTGTCCTTGCTTTTCCGATCACGATGTTTTTCCCTAACGCTATGTCTTTCCCGGCCGCTATTCCGGCAGCCTCGATGAAACGTTTCGTACAGCATGCTATGCTCCCTCTGTTGCTGTTCGTTTGTCTGATGGTAGCAAGCGGCTGCGGAGGGAGCGCCGCCGAGGATGGACTCTCCGGCGCCGTGCAGATAGACGGCTCCAGCACGGTGTATCCGATTACGGAAGCTGTCGCCGAGGAATTCATGATCGCCAATGGGCGCGCCCGCGTCACGGTGGGCGTTAGCGGCACGGGGGGCGGATTCAGCAAATTTCTCCGAGGCGAAACCGATATAAACGACGCCTCCCGGGTCATCAAATCCAGTGAGATGGAACTGGCTGAAGAAGAGGGGATCGATTTTATCGAGCTCCCGGTGGCATACGACGGGTTGGTGGTGGTCGTGCATCCGGACAATGACTGGGCCGAATGCCTGACGGTGGACGAACTGCGGGCAATCTGGGAACCCGGCAGCCAGGTCAACAACTGGAGCGAGGTGCGTCCCGGTTTTCCCGATCGCGAGCTTGCCTTGTATGGTCCTGGTACGGACAGCGGCACATACGATTATTTTACCGAAGCCGTGGGGGGTGAATCGGGCGCCAGCCGCTCCGATTTCACGGCGAGTGAGGACGACAATGTGCTTGTGCAGGGTATTGCCGGCGATCCCCATGCACTTGGGTTCTTCGGCATTGCCTATTACGAAGAAAATGCGGAGCGGCTCAAATTACTGGCCGTCGATGACGGCGATCCGGACAATGGGGAGGGATGCGTGGTTCCTTCACCCGCGACCGTCGAAAACGGCACGTATGCCCCGCTTTCCCGTGCGCTGTTCATCTATGTGCGCCCTGCTTCTGCAGAAAACGAGATTGTCCGGGAGTTTGTCCATTTTTACCTTGCCCGCGCCGGAGAACTGGTCGGGGAAGTGGGGTATGTCCCGCTCACCGACGAGGAATACGATCTTGCGCTGGAGCGCTTCGAGCGCCGTGTTACAGGCACTATGTTCGGTGAAGAAGCGCATGTGGGCGTGACGATGCGGGAACTGCTTACACGGTACATGTCTGCGGAATTGTCATCCGGGGAACTGGGCTCCGACGCGCCCGATTCGCTTTCCGCTCAACCTGGAAGCGAATAGGGTCTTTCACGGACGTATGACCGGTTCACAGCACGTGTCAAAAGGATCGTTCGCAAGGATGCACGGTGGTGAGGACCTGTCCGTCAACCTGTTTCGCAGCCCGAAAGAACGGGCGGTCGAATATGCATTGGGCTTCTGCACGCTGCTCAGTGCGTTGACCACGCTGGGGATTGCCGCGGTCCTCATCTTTGAATCCCTGAATTTCTTTGCAGAGGTTTCGATCATCGAGTTTCTGACCGAAACGCGATGGACTCCCCAGTTCACGGAGAAGCATTTCGGGATATGGCCTCTCCTGTCAGGCACTCTTCTCATCACAGTTATTGCGGCGCTTGTGGCGCTTCCGATCGGACTGATGAGCGCCATCTTTATTGCCGAATACGCTCCCTCGCGCGTACGAAAGGTGCTGAAGCCGGGCCTTGAGCTGCTTGCAGGCATACCGACCGTGGTGTACGGCTATTTCGCACTGACCTTCATGACGCCCCTGCTGCAGAACTTTATCCCGGGCCTCAATATCTACAATGCGCTCAGCGCGGGCATTGTGGTAGGCGTCATGATCATTCCCATGGTGTCTTCCTTGAGCGAAGATGCGATTCGTGCGGTGCCCCGTTCGCTTGCCGAGGGCGCCTATGCACTCGGCGCCACCCGGATCGAGGTGGTGTTACGGGTCATGGTTCCGGGCGCGATCAGTGGCATTATGGCGAGTTTTATTCTGGCGCTCAGCCGCGCTGTCGGCGAGACGATGATCGTAACACTGGCTGCCGGAGCTATGCCTAACCTTACGGCGAATCCCACGGAATCGGTGCAGACCATGACGGCTTTTATCGTAAATGTGAGTCTGGGAGACACGCCGCAGGGTACCGTCGAGTTCTACAGCCTCTTTGCTGTAGGTCTGGTGCTGTTTCTGATGACGCTTAGCATGAATTTTCTGGCCAACCTCATCATTCGTAAATATCGCGAACGGTACTGATCCGTGGCCCCCTCGCAACAATATGACGAACGTCTTGAGAAACGGCGCCGCAGGGGGCTGATTTTCAGTAGTTTGCTGTTTGTGGCCACGGTGTCGGGACTGGTGGTGCTCATTACGCTGATTGTGGATGTCGTTGTTCAGGGGGGACAATGGCTCGACTGGGGATTTTTGACCAGTTTCCCCTCGCGTATCCCGGAACGGGCCGGCATCAAGTCGGCTATTGTCGGTTCCATATGGATGATTTTGCTCACGGCGGGTATCTCGGTGCCCATCGGGGTGGCGTCGGCCCTGTACCTTGAAGAGTATGCGCCCCGCGGCTGGTTTCTGAAACTGATCCAGATCAATATCAATAACCTTGCGGGCATTCCCTCGGTGGTCTACGGCATTCTGGGCCTGACGCTCTTCGTGCGCTTCTTTGCTCTCGGGCGTAGCCTGCTTGCAGGCGCCTTGACCATGGCGTTGTTGATTTTGCCCATCATCGTCATCAGCGCCCAGGAGGCGTTGCGCGCCATTCCTTTGGGTATTCGGGAGAGCGCCTTTGCGCTTGGCGCTACGCGCCGGCAGGTCATCTGGAGTCATCTTTTACCCATGTCGGCTCCGAGCATCATGACCGGAGTGATTCTTGCATTGAGCCGGGCTATCGGGGAAACGGCGCCCCTCATTATGATCGGCGCCCTGACATTCATCGCGTTCCTTCCCACCAGTGTGCTGGACCCGTTTACGGTGTTGCCGATACAGATATTCAACTGGACGGCGCGTCCGCAGGCGGATTTTCAGGGATTGGCCGCAGCAGGCATCATTATCCTGATGATTGTGCTTTTTCTTATGAATCTGAGCGCGATTCTGCTGCGGAATCATTTCGAGAAATACCGGTTGAGATAACGAGACGTAATAGTTACTCTATGGAAACGAACGAACGCAACGTGTTGATGACCAACGGGAAATCCGTGCCGAAGGACGCCAAGGTGCGTGTCGAGAACCTTGATTTCTGGTACGGCACGAACCATGTGCTTAAGAATATTTTACTGGATGTCCAGGCCAATGAAGTGACCGCACTCATTGGCCCCTCCGGTTGCGGGAAAAGCACGCTTTTGCGTTGTTTTAACCGGATGAACGAGCTTATTCCGGGCGCCCGTCTCGAAGGCAGCGTACTTATTGACGGGCGGGATATTTATCGGAATGCGGACCCGGTCATGGTTCGCCGGCGCATCGGGATGGTGTTTCAGAAGCCCAATCCGTTTCCCAAGACCATTTACGAAAATGTGATCTGGGGCGCGCGCGTCAACGGCTACAAAGGCAATGAAGCCGAACTTGTGGAGGAATGTCTCCGGAAAGCGGCGCTATGGGACGAAGTGAAGGACCGGCTCAATGCGCATGCCTACGGCCTGAGCGGGGGACAACAGCAGCGTTTATGCATTGCCCGTACGCTGGCTGTCGCGCCGGATGTCGTGTTGATGGACGAGCCGGCGAGCGCGCTCGACCCGATCGCCACGGCCAAACTGGAGGAAACGATTCTGCAACTGAAGGAACGCTATACGATCATTATCGTTACCCATAATATGCAACAGGCCGGGAGGATTAGCGACCGTACCGCATTTTTCTATCTGGGTGAATTGGTTGAGGTCGATGCCACCGACCAGCTTTTCACCCGCCCGGCACGGAAACGGACGGAAGATTATATCACCGGCAGGTTCGGTTAGATCGTGCTTGCCGAATCCGGTTTTCTTCCCGTGTTTTGTCGGCCTGTTTTCTCATAGGCCGAAAATTGCCCCATGGCGATACCCGCACAATCAAGTCGGCAACTCGACGAAGAGTTGGCGGTTCTCCGCCAGTTGCTTTCCGACATGTCGGAACTGGTTGAGGAACAGGTAGCCAATGCCATTAATGCGGTGTCCAGCAACGATCTGGAGTTAGCCCGGCAGGTGCGGGCGAAGGATGACGATGTGGACCGGCTCGAACTGGAAGTGGATTACCAGTGCGAGCGCATTCTCGCCTTGTTTACCCCTGTGGCAGTCGATCTGCGGTTCATTATTTCGGCGGTCAAGATCAATACGGACCTGGAGCGGGTAGGCGATCACGCCAAAAATCTCGCCAAGCACGTGTGCCTTACCGGTCTTTCCACCGAGTTGGTGGCGGAGACGAACATTCGGGAAATGGCGGACGAGGTACGCTGGATGCTGCGAAATGCGCACGAGGCTTTTTTCCGGAAAGATCAGGTCCTGGCGCGTCAAATCATAGCGTACGACCAACGTGTGGATCGGCTGTACGAAAAAATGATTACTACGACCGGGCGGCTCATTCGGACTTATTCCGACCAGGCCGATGAAATTATCCACCTCGTTCATATCGGCAAGTCGGTCGAACGCATGGCCGATCATGCAAAAAACATTGGCAAAGTCGTCGTATTTCTGGTGGAAGGTGTGGATATACGGCACCAGAGTGTGGACCGTAATCCGGACCGGAGCATATCGCAGGCGACATAACTGCTACGCCCTGATCAACAATAACCTTCACGTTAGGAGGCGAGCATTTCATGATCGCAGGCCGATGGTTTTTTTGTGCAAGCCTTTTTGCAGCCCTGTTTACGGCGGCGCCCGCCGAGGGACAGAATGTGGTTAGCTATGGAGCGGATTTTCTTGCAACCGGCGCAGGCGGGCGGGCGCTGGGTATGGGAGGAGCCCATATTGCGCTGGCGGAAGATGTGAGCGCAGGCTACTGGAATCCCGCCGGTCTCAGCCGGACGGTGTTTCCCGAAGTGGAATACATGCATGCCGAGCGCTTTGCAGGGATCGTTTCGTTCGATTACGGGGCGGTGACATGGCCTGTCA
This sequence comes from Bacteroidetes bacterium SB0662_bin_6, assembly GCA_009839485.1. NCBI lineage: Bacteria > Pseudomonadati > Bacteroidota > Bacteroidetes bacterium SB0662_bin_6. The sequence goes on along the minus strand of VXPQ01000024.1, from coordinate 23,287 downwards.
ATGCTCGCTCGACGCTGGGCGCCTCGTTCTTCCGAAGCGGGGTGAACGATATAAAAAACACGCTGGATGCGTGGGACCCTGAGCGCAACCAGCCCCGACCTCATGCCGAAGAACACATTTCCAGTTTTTCGGCGGCGGATGCGGCGTTCTTCCTGAGCTATGCCCGCCTTGTACGTACGAACCTTGCTGCCGGCGTGAGCGCGAAGATCATCCGTCGAAGCATCGGCGATTTTGCCAATGCCTGGGGGTACAGCTTCGATGTAGGGGGATTGTACCGGCGCGGAAATTTCATCGTGGGGGCCAATTTGCAGGACGCTGCCGGTATGAGGCAATCCTGGAACGTGAATCGGGACCTCCTTTCCAACATCCAGGATGTTTTTGGTCAAACGCTTCCCGAGGGCGGCGTGGAGACCGTGCTGCCGCTTCTGCGGCTCGGATCGGGGTATGTCCTGAACTTCGGGGTGCATCATATCACTCTCGGTCTGGATGTGGATATGGCTTTTGAGGGGCGGCAAGCCTATGCGCTGCACACAGGAGGAGTATCGTATCATCCCCGCCTGGGCGTGGAATACGGTTTTAGGAACGTCATGGCGCTGCGCGCAGGACTTACCGATATTCTCCAATCCGAGCGAGAGGGCTGGGATGCCGCCCCGACGGTAGGAGCGGGCTTGCATTTAGGCCGACTGGCTATCAATTACGGGTTTGGCAATTTTGCGGGTCTTGCCTCCGATCTCGGCTATACCCACCGCATATCGGCCCGAGTCGTCCTGGCGCGTGCGGCATGGCGGCGCGCCGCCGAATGATTGCCGTATATTGCGGGATCTCCGTTTTCCCGGATATTCCGGCATGGACCACTTGAAATTCACATCGGAATCCGCTCCCCGCCGTACGGTGGCGCTTGTGGTGCCCCTCTATAACGAGGAGGCGGTAGCGTCCCTTCTTATCAGCGAGATTGAGGCCTTTCGGGGAGAACACCCGGAAGTCGTGGAAGTGATCCTTGTGGACGACGGCAGTCGGGATGACACTGCAGAGAAGGTGCGCACCCTTACCGCTGGCAAGCCCGGCTATGTGCTGGTACAATTTTCGCGCAACTTCGGCCACCAGATCGCCATTACGGCGGGTATGGAATTCGTGACCGCGGACGCCGCCATTATCATGGATGCGGATTTACAGGACCCGCTTTCGGTGGCCGCAGAAATGATCGACAAATGGCGGGAGGGATATGATGTCGTCTACGGCCTGCGTGAGGAGCGGGAGGGGGAAACGGTTTTCAAGCGCGCCACTGCCTGGCTGTTCTACCGCTTCTTTAATCACATGACGGATGTGCAGGCCCCGATAGATACGGGGGATTTCCGGTTGGTCAGCCGTCCTGTACTGGATGCCTACCGCCGTCTTGGCGAGAGCAAACCGTTCGTGCGGGGATTGATTGCCTGGCTGGGTTTCGAGCAGACGGGGATCCGGTACCGGCGGCCTCCTCGTGCAGCGGGCAGGCCCAAATACTCTTTCCGGAAATCTTTTCGCCTTGCCGTCGATAGCATTACGTCGTTTTCTCAGAAGCCGCTATGGTATGCCGTAGGCATCGGAATGACTATTTCGCTTTTGTCGATCGCAGGCATTGTCTGGGCGCTGCTGCAGAAATTCGTGTTCGGCGGTGTAGTCCCCGGGTGGACGTCGCTTATCTTTGCCGCGTTTTTTTTCGGCGGGGTGCAGTTGTTTTTTCTCGGTGTTACGGGAGCGTATCTGGCGCGGGTGTATGAAGAAGTGAAGGGACGCCCGCGGTACCTGCTTCGGGACGTGTGGCGGTCTAACGGGGATACTTAATCAGAGCATCCTTCAAGAAGATGCGCCAGCATGATGTCCTGTATGTCCGTCGCGGGCAGGGGAGAAGTGGAGAGCAGGTCGGGGCGGTTGGACAGGATGAGCGGCCCGTCCGTCGGATCGTCGGGCCGCCGTCCGTGCGATCCCTTGACAAGGGATGGATCCAGCGGAATCACGTCCAGAAGATAGCGGAATCCCAGTTTCTTTTGCAGTAGCCGGAATCCCGCCCGCAATCGGGCCGAAAGGAGGGCCGGATCCAGGAAGAGTTCGCAGGGATCGTAGCCCGGTTTGCGATGGATGTCCACAGTCCGCGCAAAATCCGGCGCCCGGTCGTCGTCCAGCCAGTAGTAATACGTGAACCAGGCATCCCGGTCCGCAACGGCTACGAGATCACCGGCCCGGGGATGGTCCAGTCCGTGGGCCGCGCGCGTTTCCCCGTACAGGACGGAGGCAACCCCGTTCGTTGCGGCGACGAGCGCGCGTACATCTTCCAGCACATCCCGGTCATTCACATAGACGTGCGCCACTTGATGATCCGCGACAGCGAAGGCCTGGCTGGCGCCTGCGTCAAGGAGTTCGCGTCCGAGTTCTTCGCGTACCCGCAGAAATCCTTCCCGCCGGAGAATGCGGTTGAGCGGCACGGATCGCCGCACCGGCGTAATCCCGTATTCCGACAGGACAAGGACAGCGGTTCCGTGCGATTCGTAGTGGGTGATGAGTTCCTCGCAGATTCCGTCAATCCGGGCTACTTCTCCAGCTACGCTTGCCCCTTCCGGTCCCTCACGCTGCAGGACATAATCGAGATGGGGCAGATAGATAAGCGTCATGCCGGGATCGTACCGGGCATCCACATGCAGGGACGCCCGTGCAATCCATTCGCTCGAACGGATGGTCGTTCCGGGTCCCCAGAACTCGAATAACGGGAACGATCCCAATTTCTGTCGGAGTTCCGCTCGCAGCCCGGCCGGTTCCGTCCAGGTATCCGGGATTTTGCGCCCATCGGCGGGATACATGGGGCGGGGCGTGGCCGCATAGTCCACCGACGAATACATATTGTACCACCAGAACATGTTGGCGCAGGTGAAGTCCGGGATACCGAGGCGGCGGGCTTTTTCCCATATTTTCTCGTGCTGCACAAGTCGGTTCGACTGTCGCCAGAATCGGATATCTCCCTCATCCCGCACATACCAGCCGTTGCCGACGATACCATGTTCCGAGGGCAATACGCCGGTCAACAGGGTGGACTGCATGGAGCAGGTGACGGCGGGCAGGATGGGGGTTACGGCCGCCGTCTTGCCGCGTTGCGCCCAGGATCTCAGAAAAGGCGCCTGCGGCAGGAGGCGCGGGGTCAGTCCGACGACATTCAGTACGGCGAGTTTGGGCATGGCAAGTGCGGCGGACGGCCTTATGCGGCTTGTTCGATGCAGTCCAGCACCCATGCGTACTCGCGCACGATCGAGGGTACGATGTCGGTTTTGAGTGGGTCCGGAAGCACTTCCCAGGTATAGGTTTCGATCTCGAGGTGGGAGCACGAGGCCTCTTGGAGGACCTGCGTCAGGGTAGCCTCGATGTCTGCTTGCGTCGAGTAGAAATGCGGAAACCGGTCGATAAAAACGGGCACATGGTAATGGATACGCCATTCTTCCGCCTTCTCGTTTACAAGGAAGGGCAAGGCATGGGGCAGATCCCGGTAGCGGTGTAACGTACCGTCCGGAGCCCGGGCGACCACCTGGTGCAGGTAGGTGGATTCGGCGAAGGGTTCCAGTGCCTCAACCAGTGCATTCCGGGTTGCCTGTCGATCCGCAGCGCCCGGTTCTCCCAGCGGGACGCGCAATGCGGCGCTGATCTGGATTTTGCTGAGCCGGACGCCTGCTTGCGCGAAGGCGGTCAGGGCCTCTCGGGGCGATTCGAATTCCACCGCAAAATGGCACGTGTCGTAGCACAGGCGGATATGCTCCCGCAGGATATCTTCCGCCTGGGTCGAAGTCAGACCCTGTTCCCGGGTCAGGCGGCGTGCGCCGTGCGTCCAGAGCCACTCTTCGAAGAAGGATATGGTTTCGGCGGTGTTTTCGATCAGACAGTCCGGTTCCGGCTCGATGCCGATATGGATGAGTTGTCCGCTGCGTTCGCGCTGTTCGAAAAGCCGGAAGGCGATTTCTGAAAGGTGTCCGCTTCCCGCACGCAGGGCGTCGTCCCGGGCGTCCTGATTTTCCAGCCACGGTTTGTAGGAGATGGGGGACGTCGAAATGCTTCCCTCGACGCCGGCGGGCAGCAGCCGCGCCAGGATATCCGCGAGGCGTTCCGTATAGATCCGCCGTTCGGCAGTACGCCAATCCGGTTTGTATACCTCGTCCTTGACGCGCTGCCGGTGGAAATTGCCGTACGGGAAACCGTTGATCGTGAAGGCATACAGCCCGTGGTTTTCCAACAGGCTGCAGAAACCCTCCAGTCCGGCTTCGTTTCCGGTCAGTTCCTCCGCCGCGCGATTGGAGAGCCGCAGGCCAATCCCCATGGACGTATCGGGCGCTGCCTGCTTCTTGACGGCGGCCGCATACGTGCGGATATTTTCCTCCACCTCGTCGAGCGTTTCTCCGGGATGGATGTTGGCGCAGTAGGTCAGTTCCAGGCCATCGCCTTGCCGAATGCGCATGGATCGTCAGGGGGTATTTGCCACGATGTGTTCGGCGGCGTTCCGAACCGGGCTACCGGTTTGTCTCGTGCGCAGGAGAGCCATTGCCTGGCGGTACACGGACAGATCGACCTCATGCACCTCTATCCCCCTGCCGATGCCTGCCAGCAACATAATGGTCAACACGCCGCCGAGGTGTTCCCGGAAGGCTTCCAATCCCCGGAAAACGGATCCCGGATGCTCCGGATCGTCGCTGTGTGCGTCGAGTTCAGGTGCGTACAGGCTGAATCCCATGGCGTCGAGGAGGTCGAGCACCCTGTCCCGGTCGCTTGCCGGCAGGAGCCCGCACAGGTGTGAATACGCGGCGTCGAGCGCGATGCCGATAGCCACCGCTTCTCCGTGCCGCAGGGCATAGTCCGTGAGTTGTTCCAGCTGGTGCGCGGACCAGTGGCCGAAGTCGAGGGGGCGGGAGGTACCCGTTTCAAAGGGATCCCCGGAGGTGGCGATATGATCGAGGTGGAGCGCGGCGCACCGGTAGATGAGTCGGGCCATTGCGTGCGCATCCCGTCGGGGCGGCGCAAGGCGTTCCGCATTCGCCTCGAGCTCGTCGAAGAAAGCGGCATCCTTGATGAGCGCCACTTTGATCGCTTCGGCGATACCGCTCCGCCAGTCGCGGTCGGATAACGAGGGCAGGAACGAAAGGTCGTTCACCACGGCGTACGGTGGTGCGAACGTGCCAATGAAGTTCTTGGCGGACAATGCGTTCACACTGTTTTTTACCCCTACACCTGAATCGTTTTGGCCGAGTACCGTCGTAGGCATCCGAATAAGACGGATGCCCCGGTGTGCAGTGGCGGCGGCGTATCCTGCGAGGTCCAGCACGGACCCGCCGCCGATCGCCAGGATGTAGGAGTGCCGGCATAGCCCGGCCTGTTGTATGGCGGCATGCAGATCGTTGACCAGTGCCGGATCGTTTTTGGCTGCCTCTCCTGCGGGTACAAGCACGGCAGGGCGCGGACTTAATGAAGGGATCCGCTGTGAAAGGTAGGCGGTCACGCGCTCGGGGAGGTCCGGGTAGTGGGGCAGCAACCCCTCGTCGATCACGGTCAGCATCCTGCGATAGGCGGGGTCCTCTTCCGCTTCGACGATGCGGCCCAGCAGGTTGTTTTCCGGGTTGAACGCGTCCGTGACGAAATGTACGTCGTATCGGAAGGTGACGTGAATATCCTGCCGGATCGTTTGCATCGGCAAGGGTTTTTCTGCTATGAATGACTGTACCAAAGGCTTACCGGTCCGATTTTCCCGGCTTTTGCGGTATGATACCCGCCTGCTGCCGAAAAGATCAGGAAACAAGGGATACTCTGAGCCTTGCGGACTTAATCAGAGTACCCCGGAGGGATGCCTCCTCATGTTTCGCCGGGGTAAGCTACGAGCGCTGCGCAAGGGGGCGGACGAACGTGTCCGCATTTTTATTCTACGTAAAAATTGCGTCCATTGCGTGCATACCCGACAGTGCGATACATAATCTCCGCAATTTTTGCGGTTATTATTTGCATTTGCGGAGCGCACAACGTATAATCACCGCATATTATGCGTAGAATATATCTCCATGAGCGCCCCGATTGGCCTCGCTTTCACTGGAATCAGGAAGCATTGGCCAACCTGCTGGCTACCGTACGGTATCGGCAGGGGCGTCTCATTGGCCGCATGATGGCGCTGGATTCCGATCTTCGACGGGAAGCGGTGCTCCGGACGCTCACCGAGGATGTTCTTAAGACAAGCGATATCGAAGGGGAGACGTTGGACCCGGAGCAGGTTCGCTCCTCTCTTGCCCGGCATCTTGGGATCGATATCGGGGGTCCTGGTCATGTGGATCGTAACGTGGAAGGGATCGTTCGGGTGATGCTCGACGCCACGAGTTGTTATCATTTGCCCCTGACGGCCGAGCGGCTATGGGACTGGCGCGCCTGGTTGTTCCCTGACGGCGACAGGGGTTTGGGGCGGATTGCTACGGGGTCCTGGCGTGATGATCGTACCGGCCCCATGCAGGTGGTTTCCGGCCCTGTCGGTCATGAACGGGTACATTTCGAGGCGCCGCCTGCCGAGCGGCTCGACCGGGAAATGACACGTTTTCTCGAGTGGTTCAACGAGTCCGACGAAATGGATGGGGTGCTCAGGGCCGGACTGGCCCACCTCTGGTTTGTCACCATCCATCCTTTTGAAGACGGCAACGGGCGGATCGCCCGGGCCATTGCCGACATGGCGCTGGCCCGTTCCGAACAAAGCCCGCAACGCTTCTACAGCATGTCGTCGCAAATCCGGAAGGAGCGCACAGACTATTACAAAATACTGGAGGCGACCCAGCAAGGCTCGATGGACGTTTCCGTATGGATGTACTGGTTTCTGAATTGCCTGAAACGGGCCATTGACGGCGCTGAAACAACCCTTGACGCGGTGTTGGATAAGGCCCTATTTCGGGAACGTGTTGCCAGGTTTCCTCTCAATGAACGCCAGCACGATGTGCTCACCCGTCTCCTCGACGGGTTCGAGGGCAAACTCACCACCTCGAAATGGGCGAAGCTTGCGAAATGCTCCCAGGACACGGCGCTGCGGGATATCAGGGAGCTTGTCGAAGGCGGTATCCTTCTTCGCAACCCGGGAGGAGGACGCAGCACAAGTTATAAGCTCGCGGATTTTGCGCCTCCGAGCGGCACCGAGGACGATGTGGAGGCGGACGACCCGGCGGCGCAGGACGACCCGCTAGGGCCTGTTGACACTACTCAATAATCAATCCTTTCTCCTTCACGACGGGCGCTTGCCCGCCTCGCAGCACCGAGTTGCCGCCGTACAGGTCACGCTGATCGATCGGCGCCGGCTCCAGCCAGTCTTTTTCCGAAAATTGTCCGCTTTGTCCGTACGCTTTCAGGGCGTTGTCGTACGTAACCGTACGGATCACGTCTTCTTCGATGCCTTGCTCCGCCATGAGCCGGGCCGTTTTGGGGACGGCCAGCGGGTCGCTGACGCCCCAGTCCGCTGAGCTGTCGATGAAAATGCGCTCGGCGCCGTATTCGCGGACGATTTCGACCATCCGCTCGTTACCCATTTTCGAGAAAGGGTAGATGGTGAATGCGGCCCAGTAGCCGCGGTCGAGGACTTCCCGGACCGTTTCCTCGTTGTTGTGATCCACAATGACCCGCTCGGGAGAAAGACCGATATCGTCACAGGCGTCCATGCTCCGACTCGTCCCTTCTTTTTTGTTGCGATGCGGGGTATGAATCATCACGAGCATGTCGAGTTCTTTCGCCAGTTCGAGTTGCAGCCGAAAGTACTTGTCTTCGGAGGGCGTCATGTCGTCATATCCGATTTCTCCGATGGCAACGACTCCTTCCTTGGCGGCATAGAGCGGCAACAGTTCCATCACTTCGTCCGCAAGCGGTTCGTTATTGGCCTCTTTGGAATTGAGTCCGATGGTGCAGTAGTGCCGGATGCCGAATTGGCCTGCACGGAATCGTTCCCAGCCGACGATCATGGAGAAATAATCCTTGAAGGCGCCAACCGTGGTGCGCGGTTGGCCCAGCCAGAAAGCGGGTTCTATGACGGCCACGACTCCGGCGGCCCGCATGGCTTCGTAGTCGTCCGTGGTCCGGGAAATCATGTGGATGTGCGGATCGATGAAGAGCGAAGGGCGTGTCGGCATAACGGAATGGACGTGTAAACGAAGTCGGTAAAAGCGAAACGGGCCCGGGGAGTGTCCGTTGCGGGTGTGAAGCCTATGCAGAGATCCGGATACGGTTCCGGCTGAACGATTCCCAGTTCAGTTCGCCGTCCTTGATGCGTTGTTTCAGGACGGGAAATCCGGCAAGAAGCTCGGTGGCGGCAGGAGCGTTCGCATCCGCGAGCGCCAGCGCGGCGGCTTCTCGTTCCGCCTCGTTGTCGCTTGCCATAACCCGCTCGAGGTCGTGCAGGTACCCCTGGGTTGCAAAGGGGCCTACAGGGCGCCACAGTTCGGGGGAGACGGTGCGTCCGGCGGCCCATCGCTCGTGGGCGTAATCCACGAGCATACGGGCGAGGGCCGGGTTTATGCGCACGTCCAGCCCGATCACCTTGTACAGGATACTGTCGGTAAAGAGGGCCTTGAGCACCATCTGGTTCCATGCGCCCTCGTCGAAATACTCCGAGGGATAGGGGTTATGATGGGCGACGGCCTGGAGTACGGAGGTCATATTGCTGCGAATACCCTCCGCAGCGCGTGCGCGGAAGCGTTCCGGGAAGGGGTAGAGCGGCAACATCCGGTACAGCGCCGCCGACTCGCGCACATCAGCGGTCGAGAATATCTGCTCGACCATACCGACATAGGCGTTTTCGTCGCTTGCGGGAAAAGACAGGATCAGGAGGGCGCGAGCGGCTTCGTCGACACTCCAGGCGGCCGGATTCCAGCCCGGGCGCAGGGCGTCGGCCTGCGCAAGGTCCGCTTTGTCGAGCACAAGAGTTTCCTTGGGTATCCGGCGGGGTGTGCCGCTGAACGCCAGAAAACACTTGGAAGCGGGAGCGCCCCCTGAAATTTCCGCATGACGCGTGCTTAGCCATTGCATGGCTTCCTCACTGGCTTGCCGGGCAATCCATGTCAGGAGCTGCTCGCGCACACGGGGCAGATCGGCCTGATGCCGGGGGGTGTTCATGGTTTTTTTTGGGCCGGGCGGATTAGGGCACATGGTTATATCATGGGGATCCACAAAGTTAAGGATACTCTGATTAAATTCGTGTTTGTACGCGACTGTTTTGCACAGAAAATGGACGGGGCCAATCAGGAGCCTCCAGGGATCCCGGACCCTGCTGTCGTGTTCCATATCATGTCGTTTTTTCGTTTCAGGTATGCTTCTTTGCAAACGTTTCGGTGTCGCTTTTAGCGGCGCTTGCACACAGCGAATCCCATGAAAAAGAACGACTGGATCGGTTTGGGAGCCAGCATTGCGTTGCATGCCGGCGTGCTCCTCGGCTTTGCTTTTCTTACGGTAACGCAGGCTGATTCCCGGCAAATGGGATTTATAGAGGTGGAATTCGGTCCGTATGCGGAGAGCCGCACTTCGGAGGAGACCGTGGCCCCGGAAGCACCGCAGGAAACCCCGAGAGAACCTTCGCCGGCGCCGGAAGAAGCCAGACAGGTGGATCTGCCGGACCAGTTGCAACCTGTGGTCGAGGAAGATCAGGTGACAACGCCGGAGGTCGAGGAGATTTCCCCCGAACGGCAGAATAGCGAAGAAGCGACGGAAGAACCCGATCCGGAGCCCGAACCGCCGCCCATTCGCCCGCTTGGCAGCACAGTACCCAGCGAAGCCGATGAAACGCGCCCCGCTGAAACGGGAGAGGGGCTGGATGAATTGACTACCGCTCCCTTCGAAATAGAAGGGCTGAACCGTGATCCCATGTATGCCCCGGTTCCCGAGTATCGGACCCAGGTGAATGCGACGATCCGGGTGCGCATTACCGTCGATCCCCAAGGCCGGATCGTGCGGCGCTTTCTGCTGCTGAAGGGCGATGCTGATCTGGAGAAAGCCACGATGGATATTTTGCAGCGCTGGCGCTTCAATCCGCTGCCGCCCAACGCACCGCAGGAACCGCAGACGGGTATCGTCACGTTCCGGTTTCGCCTGGAATAACGGAAAAAATTACAGGAACCGGCCTTATTGTTCACCGTACAGCACGGTATACCTCTCTTTTTATTTCGTATACATCCCTGCGCTCGGCATAGAAATTGCTACTGTTTTAATCGAGCTTGACTAATCGTTTCTCGCACAGGAAGGGGTGTTGCTTTTCTCTTTTAGAACAGGTTCGTGGGCCGGGCGGAGGTCCAGCATGGGTTTCCTTCTCGCCGTATGCCTTTTTGGGGCAGGGGCTCTTTTAGCTTCTTCGGCGCATGCGCAGGATACCGGACAGGCGCAGCCCGTACCCCGCACCGTCAATGGGTATGTAGAGGACGCTTCGAGCGGGGAGCGGCTTCCGGGCGCCACGGTGAGTGTTCCGGAACTGGGTATTGGCTCGGTCACCAATCAATACGGTTTCTACAGCCTGACAGTCCGGCTCGATTCTTTGGTGCTCGCGTTCTCCTACCTCGGCTACGAGACCACTACGTACGCGCTGTCGCTTCCGGCGGATACGACGCTCGACGTTGCGCTTGCACCCTATGCCATAGATCTGGAGGAAATCGAAGTGGTTGCGCAAGCGGATTCCCCCATCGACGAGCCGCAGATGGGACGCCACGACGTGGCGGTGGAGCGGATACAGTCGCTGCCGGCTCTGCTCGGCGAGGTGGATATACAGAAGACACTGCAACTGTTGCCGGGGGTGCAGTCGGGGTCCGAGGGCCGGAGTGGATTTTACGTGCGGGGTGGAGGCCCCGACCAGAATCTCATTCTGCTGGATGGCCTTCCGCTGTACAACCCCACCCACCTGTTCGGTTTTCTGAGCGTTTTCAATGCGGATGCGATGAAGCACGTCGAGTTGATCAAGGGGGGCTTCCCGGCAAGGTACGGAGGCCGCCTTTCGTCCGTTGTGAACCTCACCATGAAGGAGGGCAATCTGAAAAAGTACAGTGGAGATGTGGGGACCGGGATTATCGCGTCGCGCGTGACGCTGGAAGGGCCGATCGTAAAGGACAAGGCTTCTTTTCTCTTTACCGGCCGGCGTACGCTCGCGGATCTCCTGGCGCGTCCTTTTCTGTCCGGAAGAAGAACATCAGGGGGCTACTTCTTTTACGATCTCAATTTCAAGGCGAACTATATCGCATCGAGAAAGGACCGCATTTACCTGAGCGGGTATTCGGGACGCGATCTGTTCTATATAAAGGACGAATGGGATGACGGGAAAGCCAAGGGAGACCTCGGCTGGCGTAACCGTCTCGGTGCGGTCAGGTGGAACCGGTTGCTTGGCAGCCGCACATTTTCCAACGTGCTGATAGGCGTGACGAATTACAGTTTCGCCATCGGCGTACACGAAGAGGACACGTTCGTGCCAGAGTCGTATAAAGATGAATCAAGGGTTGCTTACGTATCCGACATCCTTGATTTTACGGCGAAAATAGATGTGGAGCACCGCCCTTCGCCCAATCATTACCTGCGTTTCGGCGTGGAAGGGATTTCGCACCGTTTCAGTCCGGGCAGGCTCTGGTTCTGGTCGGTGTATTCGGGAGAGACAGACACGGATACCACCGTTACCTCGCCCATCGGAGTGGTGCGTTCCGGAGAAGTGGCGCTATATGCCGAAGACGACATGACGTTGTTTTCCGGTCTCAGAGTGAATGCAGGGCTTCGTCTTGCACATTATTTCGTGGATGACAAGGGGTATCCTTCGATCGAGCCGCGCCTGAGCATGAGTCGTCGCCTTGGGAGGCAGAACTCGGTCAAGTTGTCGTATGTGCGGATGCAGCAGCCGGTGCATTTCCTGACGGCCAGTACAGGGAATCCCTTTACGGATTTCTGGATTTCGGCGATGGATCGCATGCCTCCGCAAAAGAGTCATCAGGTGGCGGCCGGCGCCGTGCGAAGCATGAAGGCGGGGCGTTACGAAGCGTCCCTCGAAGGCTATTACAAATGGATGACCGACCTCATTGAATACAAGGCCGGGACGCAAACCTTCGATTCGGTGTTCAGGAACTGGCCCGATCTGATCGAAACGGGCCGCGGCGCTGCGTACGGTCTTGAGGTATTTCTGCAGAAGAAAACGGGTCGCCTGAACGGATGGATCGGGTATTCATGGGCGAAAGCCGTACGGGACTTCAGAAACCTGAATAACGGGGAAATCTTCCCGTACCGGTACGACCGGCGGCACGACGTATCGCTCGTGGCGCAGTATCGCCTGACCGCAAACAAGGAAATCTCGGCGGCCTGGGTATACGGCAGCGGGTATCCTGCGTGGCTACCCGTGGGCCGTCATGTGGTTACGCTGGATGACGACTATGACTATCGGCAGGGGGAAGACCGGGTATTGGTCGATTACGGACCGCGCAATGCGTCCCGCGTTGGATCGTACCACCGGCTCGATCTCGCCGTGCATTTCCGTAAGGAACGTTCATGGGGGACACGCACCCTCACATTCGGCGCCTATAATGCTTACAACCGGAGGAATCCCTTCGTGGTGTATCCCAAACAGCACACAAACAAGTTGGATGTGCCGATATTTTCCTTCAGGCAGTTGAGTCTGTTTCCGGTGCTTCCTGCTTTCGCATACCGCATCTCTTTCTGAATATGTCCGTACGATCGCTGTTCGTTGTTTTTCTTGCGGCGGGCGCATTGAGCGCCTGCGAGACGGTGGTGGACGTTGCGGTTCCCGAACATACTCCGCAGCTCGTGGTGCATGGCTTTTTTTCTCCCGACAGCGTATGGGCGGTCCGCTTGGACCGGAGTGCGGACATTACGGGGCTCGAGGATGTCCGGGGACTGTTCGTCCCCCATGCGACGGTAAGCGTGGCGGATGCAACCGGGAGTTTTTCGGAAACGCTTGCGCACGCCGGCGGCGGAATCTATCAATCAATTTCCGGCAGCCGTCCGGTTCCCGGCGTGGCGTATACGCTCCGGGCGGAAACTCCGGGACTGCCCGCCGTGCAGGCGGTTTCTTCCGTTCCTGCTGCGACGGCAAGTATCGTGGAACTGGGGCGTCTCGATACATCGAAAACACTTGTGGAAGTATACATAGACAGCTTTGGTAATCGCGAGGAGATTTATTCGTCCGGAAGGTACAGGGCCCGTTTTCGCATAACGGATCCTCCGGGGCCGAATTATTACAAGATCGAACTGTTCCAGTGGTCTCCCATTGGAGAAGAACGCTTCACTGGATACCGCCCTGTCGAGGACGAGCCTGGTAATCCAGCCGAGTTTCGGGAAATTAGCTTCGGTAGTAACGATACCTCGTTCCGGGGCGACGATTACGCCTATTTTTTTGACGAGCCGGAGTTAGACGGGGAATACGATTTTTATGGTGCTCTTTTCGCGGACGAACTGTTCGAAGGCAAGACAAAAGAATTCGAAATTACCTTTACCGCACGGTCTTTCGACACAGTGGAATCCCGATACGAACTGGAGTTTTCGGTCCTGAGCGCCGATTATTTCACATATCACCATACGGCGCTTTTGCAGGGGAGTTCGCTTGATGGGATAGCCATTGAAACGGCGTTGCTCCAAACCCCGCCTACTCCCTTGCATTCGAATATCGAGCAGGGCCTGGGCGTGTTCGCCGGCTATGCGGTCCATACGTTCGGCTTCGATGGGGAGGGGAATGTGTGGAGCGGGGAAGAGAGGTAAGGCACTCGTTTACCGCCTTCGCCCTGCACTATCACTTTTGAGCGGTTCGGATATAGCCTGCTCTATTACGGGCCCGTTTGCTCTGGTGCGTCATCTTGCAGAATCGGGGTCTTCGCATTAAGTTTGCACACGTATCGCTGAACGAGCAATTATTATAGACAAGTCGTTTTTCGGCTTTTCCTTCATTCTCTCACCGTTGTCCGGATGCCTGCTCCCCCGAACGAATCCCAGCAAACCGGTTACAGTCCATGGCCTTTCTTTTTGGGCTTTCTTGGTGTGGCGGGCGCTTTTTCGTTGTTGCCGAAAACCCTGAGGCGTGGACTTCGCCGGCTCGTCTTCGGCATCTTTTTTGAAATTACCGTGGTCGTGCTGGCCGGACTGCTCACCGAGAGAATGGTGAGTTACGTCACCAGTGAAAACGACGAGGAATATCTTCCCGAGCCGCCCCGGCACCGGTAGGATGCGGACAACCCGCCGTATGCGCTCCCGTTCGAAATAATGTCCTGACCGAACCATGCGGTACGATACGGCCGCCGTCCTCGTATACTTTCGCATACGGATCAGAATCTGCATGAGGGCTCTGTAATGTCTCGTTTGTTCAACCGTCGTTTTTTACTTGGGATTGTGCTGGCGCTCGGTGCGCTGATCGCTGCGTATGTGCTGATCCTGTCAGGCATTTTTTCCGGGCCTCCCGATGCAGACGACCTCTGGCCCGATACGGAAGCATGGGCTGAAGAGCAACTTCAGTCCATGACGCTGGAAGAAAAGGTTTCTCAACTGTTTTCCGTGCGCGCCTATGGCAGGATGATGGATCCGGAGGATGCCGCATACCAGGACCTCGTGGATCTGGTCGAGCGATTCGGACTTGGCGGCGTCACCTTTTTTCAGGGAAATCCATCGGATCAGATCGCGCTTATAAACGACCTGCAAGGGCGTGCGAAACTCCCGCTGCTCATTGCCCAGGACATGGAATGGGGCGCGGGGATGCGGGTGGACGAGGCGACGGTTTTTCCGCGGGCCATGGCGATGGGCGCCACACGAGACGTCGAATGGGCGCGCATGGCCGGGTACATCACAGGCCGGGAGGCGCGGGCTCTCGGGGCCCGGCACATCCTCGCTCCCGTAGCCGACGTGAACAACAACCCCGACAATCCTGTCATCAACACCCGGTCATTCGGCGAGCAGCCGGAACTGGTCGCAAGTATGGCGGCCGCCTTTGCATCCGGGCTTCAGGACGCCGGCGTGCTCGCCACGGCAAAGCACTTTCCCGGTCATGGGGACACTTCCGTCGATTCGCACCTGGCGTTGCCTGTACTGCTTTTTGGTCCCGACCGGCTGCATACCCTGGAACTCGTTCCGTTCCGGGAACTGGTGCAGGATAGTGTGATGAGCGTCATGGTCGCTCATCTTGCGCTTCCCCGGATCGAGCCGGACTCGACACTCCCCGCCAGTCTTTCGCCGCAGGTTATTACCGGCCTGCTGCGCGACGAGTTGGATTTCGATGGGCTCGTCGTTACGGACGCCCTGGATATGGCAGGCGTCACAGCGCATTTTACGGCGGAGGAGATTGCCGTTCGGTCTCTGCTGGCAGGTACCGATATGTTGCTGCTTTCGGAAGATCCCCGGGCAGCGCGCGATTCCGTGATGCAAGCTGTCGCAGAGGGCGTGATCACAGAAGAACGCATAGACGCCTCTGTGATGCGGATTTTACGCGCCAAAGCCTGGTTGGGACTGGATACGGACAGAAACATTGCTCAGGATCAGGACACCTTGCAAACAGACCTGGAAGAGCATAGGGCACTGAGCCTCGGTATTGCCCGGAAGTCGCTTACGCTGCTGCGGAATACGGGCGGCATACTTCCTCTTTCCGAGGAGGCCCGCACGTTGTGCGTTATCCTTTCGGACGGTTCGAACCCGTCCACGGGAAATCGTTTTCTTGCCGATTTGCTTCGCCACCGGCCCGGCATCACGGTAGACACATTGCGTCTTGACGGCAGGTCCGCCCCGGAAGACTACGAGGCCGCTTTGGAGCAGAGCGATGCATACCCGTTTGTCGTGGTCTCCGCGTTTCTGCGCGCCCGCCCCCGGATTGCAGAAACCGGGGACGAGGAAAACGCCCCCGAAGACCCGCAAAAAGATTTTCTGGCGCGCCTTGTGGAATACGGGCCTCCGGTAGCGCTCGTTTCGTTCGGCGACCCATACATCGTACGGGGTATGGCGCAGCCCGCTTCCTACCTGATTGCATACAGTGCTTCGGAGGTTTCTCAGACGGCTGCTGCCGATGCGCTTACCGGGCAGGCCGATATTACCGGCCGTCTGCCCGTCAGTATACCCGACCTGTATGCATTCGGAGACGGCATGGATTTGTTCCAGCAGTCCATCCGAACAGGATATCCTGCAGAAGTCGGCCTGAACGGCATGGTCATCAGTCGCCTCGACACACTGATCCGGAACGCCATCGACAGCACGGCTTTTCCGGGGGCTGTTGTTGCGATAGGGCGCAACGGGGTGGTCGCCAAACTGGAAGCATACGGTCACTTCACCTACGACGAGGAACGGCCTGTCGCCACGACCTCGTCGTTTGACCTCGCTTCGCTCACCAAGGTGGTCGCGACGACGACCGCCGCGATGCAATTGTACGACGCCGGCAAGCTACAGCTCGACACGCCGGTAGCGGATTATCTCCCCAGATTCCGGCAGTCCGGCAAGGAAAACGTTACGATCCGGCACCTGCTTACCCACACCTCCGGGCTTATTCCGTACCGGCGGTTTTACGAAACGGGTACCGTCGCGCGCGAGGCCCTCCTCGATTCCGTGCTGGCGGAATCGCTGGAATATGAACCGGGCACGGAGATGCGCTACAGCGATTTCAGCATGATCGCCCTCATGCTGGTCATAGAGCGGATTACCGGGCAACCCTTCGACGAATATGCCGAGGAGCATATTTTCGAGCCGCTTGGCATGCACGATACCGGATTCATGGCGTCCGGCTCGCCCAATCCGGACGTAGTGCCTACCGAACGGGACCGCACATTCCGAAGGCGGCTTGTCCAGGGAGAAGTGCATGATGAAACCGCCTGGATTCTCGGAGGGGTTTCGGGGCATGCCGGGTTGTTTTCCACGGCCGAGGACCTGGTGAAATTCGCCCATATGCTGCTTGACGAAGGGCGCGTGGACGGGAAGCCGTTTATTTCGCCGGAAACCCTCCGCCTGTTCACGACCGTACAGGAGCCGGGTCTCAGCACGCGAGCGCTCGGATGGGATACGAAGAGCCCGGAAGGCTATTCGTCCGCTGGTGCAGGTTTCGGCCCCAACAGTTTCGGACATACCGGTTTTACCGGCACATCATTCTGGGTCGATCCCGACACGGGTCTGTTTGTCATTCTGCTCACGAACCGGGTGTATCCGACGCGCAACAACCGGAGAATCACGGAGATCCGGCCGCGCGTCGCCGATCAGGCGCACGGTTCCATACTCGGTCCGGCCACCTTTATGCTCCCGGACAGCCTTTTCGAGGTGCGTTAGGCAAATCATTACAGTGTGTTGTCGGACAACGGGTTACGGAAAACGCGACATACTGATTTGCACATCTTCCGGAACATCTTTCCGGTTTCGTCTTTCTGCTTTGTCGCCGTATGACGGCGATCACATTCCTTGCCGACCGATTGCTGACGAAATATGCCGACCTACGTATACCGGCGCGAAGACGGTTCGACGTTCGAAATCGATCAGCGCATTACTGCAGACGCGCTGACGATATGTCCGGAAACCGGGCAGAAAGTGGAACGCATCATTACCGGAAGCGCCGGGCTTATCTTCAAGGGAAGCGGCTTTTACCTGACCGACTATGTGCGGGGGAATGGCGGAAGCGAGAAGCGGGGAGTCAACGGTAACGGCGAAAGCAGGGAATCGGCCGCAAAGGGTTCGGAAAAAAACGACGCCGCGGCCGGGGAATCTTCCTCATCCGGGGAAAAAGCCGCTGCAGGCGGCAAGGCAAGCAAGGAGTCTTCAGGAAGCGCTTCGGCGAAGTCGGAAGGGTGATTCCGGTTGCTCGGGGAAGTGCGGCTACGGAATTCTCAGCGGTGATGTTGCAGGCCGAATCCCATTTTTTACCGGAACTCCCTGACGGATTTCCTGCTGGTGCGAGCGGCAAGGATCAGCATGATCGCCGCAAAAAGACCGGTTACGGCAAGGGAAAGGGCGAACGAAGAAGCATCGATAGGCGGGTCCTGCGGCCAGTACATTGCGGTGCGCAGTGCGGCGATTCCATGTGAAAGCGGATTTAGCCGGATGGCCCATTGCAAGGTGGCCGGGGCGCCTTCGGCGGGAAAGAACGCGCCCGATAATACCCACAGAGGAATCATGCAGAGGTTCATCACGGCATGGAAGCCCCGTGTGGTGCGGCTCTGCCAGGCAACGACGATGCCCACTGCGGCGAAACCGAACGCGACAAGCGCCATGATACCCACCATAAGGACAAAACCGAGGAGGGTCGGTACATGGCCCGTCAGGGGAAGCACGGCAAAAAACAACAGACCTTGTCCCACGGCGAGCGTGGTGCTTCCCAGTGCAGCGCCCAGCACGAGAGACAATCTGCGCACCGGCGCTGCCAGTGCGGCCTGCAGGAAGCCGCTGTGGCGTTCTTCTACAATGGAGATCGTCGAGAAGATGGATGTGAAGAGCGCCACGAGCGCGATCATGCCCGGAAACAGGAATTCCAGGTAGGGTATATCCATGCCGGAAGGAGTCGGCGGTCTGAAGGAGCCCCGGAAACCGAACCCGAGGAGCAACCAGACGACGACGGGTTGCAGCATGGCCCCGGCGACCCGGTTCCCGTCCCGTACGAACTTGACCACTTCCCGGCGCCAGAGCGCAGGCACGGCATGCATTTTCATGACACTGTTTCTCCGGCCGGCAGCCCGTTTTCGTGAAGGCTGTGCCCCGTATGCACCATGAAGACATCTTCGAGCGTGGGGCGCCGGATGGTGACTGACCGGATGGCAGCGCCGGCGGTTTCGTAGACGGGGGACAGCAGATCATGGGCATTGGGCCCGGAGAGCTGTACGCGCACACCGATCACCTGCGCCGAAACACCGAATTGCCTGACTATGCATTCGGCAAGGTCTTGCGGGTCGTCGCATTCGATCCACAGCGTTTCTTCCCCGACGGCCTGTTTAAGCGAGGCCGGAGTGCCTTGAGCCACTACCCGTCCCCGGTCCAGAATTGCGAGGTAGTCGCAACGGTCGGCCTCCTCCATGAGATGCGTGGCCAGTACAATGGTGGTTCCCTCCTGGCGTCGGAGACGGTCGATAGCTTCCCGCAGCGCCTGCCGGGCTGCCGGATCCAGTCCGGTAGCCGGTTCGTCGAGCAACAGGAGCGGCGGTGCGTGCAGGAGACCCCGTACCAGGTCGACGCGGCGTTTCAGGCCGCCGGAAAGGCGTTCCGTGCGTTCGTGGAGCCGTTCCTCCAACCCGAAAAGCGGCAGTAGTCTGGCGAGGCGCTCCTGAAATGCGCTGCGCTGCAGGCGATACAGAGACGCATGGGTCCGCAGATTTTCCAGTACGGTCAATTCGTCATCAAGGGCCACACCCTGAAAAACGATGCCGGTATGTTGCCGAACGCGGGCAGGATGTGTTCCGGGGTCGGCCCCGAAGATGCGCACCGAACCTTCCGATGGATTCAGAAGTGTTGCAAGGATGCGAAACAGGGTGGTTTTTCCGCTGCCGTTCGGGCCGAGGAGGCCATAGAAACTTCCCTGCGGTACGGTCAGGGAGATGTTATCCAGTGCGGTAAGCGATCCGTAGCGGTGGGTGAGATCGTCGATATGGACGGGATGAACCGGCATGGAAATGCTTGCAGAGGCGGGAACCGGTCAGATACGTACCGACGGCCGATTCTTAAAAGAGATTGCCGAACAGGATGCGATCAATAAGAAGGACGAGAATGAGTGCCGGGATGTACCGTATGGATATGTTCAGAACACGCCGGGCATCCTGGATTTCCCTGCTGCGGTGGAAGGCGAGCGCAGCATGCAGAAACCATGCGCCCAGTACAACGGCGCCGATGGCATAGCCCCATCCGGTGAGAGACAGGGCAACAGGCCAGAGGCTCAGCGCGAAAAGAAGGATGGTGAAGAAAAGGGTTTGCCGCGTGGTCGAACGGCCCGACGGATCCGCCACAGGAAGCATGGCATATCCGCCCCGTTCATAATCCTTGCGATACATCCAGGCGAGCGCAAGAAAATGCGGCATTTGCCATGCAGCGAGGATGGAGAACGCGGCGATGCCGCCCCAGCCGATCGATCCGGTAGCCGCCGTCCATCCGCCCAGCGCAGGCAAAGCGCCCGGAAGCGTACCCACCAGGGTGTTCCATTGGGAACGGCGCTTGAGAGGAGTGTATGCGAACAGATAGAGCAAAACCGTTGCCAGTGCCAGCACGCCGGTAAGCGGATTGACGAGCGGGCACAACAGCCCGATCCCTGCCGCAGCCAGAATGGCCCCGAAATACAGTGCTGCCGATGGGGAGATTCGCCCCGAGGGGAGGGGACGATTCATCGTCCGGCGCATGGCGCCGTCATAATCTCTTTCTATCCAGTGATTCAGCGCGCCTGCGCCTGCACTCGTGAGCGTGACGCCGATAAGAAAAAGGGCAAGGCGTCCGAAGTCGATAAATTCTGCAGGCGCAAGGAAAAACCCTCCGACGGATGACAGCGCGACGAGCAGCGTGATTTCAGGTTTCGCCAGCTCGATATAGGAGCCAAGGGTACTCGACCGGGAACGGCCCGGGTGCATCGCATGGGCCGCGCCGGTTTTTGCGCCAGGCGCAAGCGCATTGCGAGGGATTTCTTCGGAAGGGCGTTGCGGCACGAGCGTACGTGTCGGGACGAGTGGATAGGTATCCTTAAAATATAACGGATTTCGCGTTAGGGAGTGTGGGTTTCAGGTGAACTCTTTAGGGCCTGTTAGCCGGTATGCACCGAGGACAGCCAGCACGGAAGCGGCCATCAGGAGGGCCCCGATGACCATATGAGAGGTGTTCACCACCACCTGAAGGTTACTCGGTTCGAGCATGCCGGCGTCGTCCAGCGTGACCACATAGGCTGTCACGCCCAGGAGGATTTGCGCCCCCACGAGAATTACGAAGAAGCGCACGGCGGGATACAGCACGCGCGTGGCCCGAAAGTTTTTGGAAACGCATCTGAACAGATAAGCGATCGCGACGGTCACGAAAATGGCGCCGCAAATATGGAGGACTACAAGGACCGGATCGATGCCTGTGCCCGGATGACGGAGCAGCGCGCCGAGGATAATCTGGACATACAGGAGGGCGAGGGTTACGAGCGATATCCGCCATGGGGCGGACGGGTTTCCAGCGTCAGAAATCTTTGTGTGTTTTTCCAGCCAGGCGTTGGACGTAAACAGGGCCATCGCAACGATAAGACCGAGGAACAGTTGCGCCATACAGGCATGAACCACGGCAAGATCCAAAGAAAGCCACACGACCCGCAGTCCGCCGAGCACACCTTGCAAGGACACGAGCACCACAGCAATGATCGCAAGGTTTTTCAGCCACCTGCGCGGCTCGGCGATCCAGGTCCACACGGCGAGGATCACGGTCAGCACTCCCGTCAACATGCCGAGGAGACGATGACCGTGCTCGGCCAACACGGGGGTGAGTTTCCACCATTCCGGCCAGGGGTTGAAGGGATCGTACGAATTGAATGACGAAGGCCAGTCCGGGACGGCAAGGCCCGCATTGATACTGGTCACGAAGGCGCCCCACGCCATGAGCAGGATGGTGGAGAGGCCGGTCAGGACGGTGAATCGATGCCGCCACCGCATTTCGGCGCGGGGCGGATCCACAGGCATGTGCGGAAGGTTCATCATGCAAAAGCAGTTGCCGGAAAGAAGGGCTCGCGGAGGCGGTCGGGATGACCGCGACGCGGCGTGAGTTGCATAGTGGTAACAGGCCCTAACGCCGTTCTGTTCAGAGTATTCTGTACATTTTACGTATGTCGACGACACTTATCGCCTCTGTTTCAGGAATTCGCGGCATTTTCGGCAACGGACTGGACCCCGAAGTGCTTGCCCGCTATGCCGGCGCCTATGGCGCATGGTGCCTTCGGCGGGCTGCTTCTGCGGGGCGGGATCCGGTGGTGGTCGTTGGGCGCGATGCCCGCGTCAGCGGGGAAATATGCGCTTCCATCGTAATCGCCACGCTGCGAAGCGCGGGTATCGATGTGGTCGATACCGGGCTGGCCACCACACCCACGGTCGAAATGGCCGTGACTGCCCTAAGCGCTTCGGGGGGAATCGTCCTGTCGGCCTCGCACAACCCGCCCGAATGGAATGCGCTGAAGCTATTGAATGAAAAGGGCGAATTTCTCAGTCCGGAGGAGGGGAAGGAAGTACTGCACCTTGCCGAAAGCGGGAAAGCGGACGTAGCTCCACCGAATTCTCCGGGTGGATACAGACAGGAAGATTTCCTTGCGTATCATATCGACCGCATTCTTGCCCTCGAATACATAGATGTCGAGACCATTGCCCGCAAGGATTTTTCCGTGGTGATCGATGCCGTCAATTCTGTGGGCGGCATTGCCTTGCCGCCCCTGCTGAAGCGGCTGGGGGTCCGGGAAGAGCGTATTCACTGCCTGCATTGCGAGCCTACGGGCCTTTTTGCGCACCCCGCCGAGCCGCTTCAGGAGCATCTTTCCGAGTTGATAGAGACCGTGGCCGCAATGGATGCGGATGCAGGGTTTGCAGTAGATCCCGACGCGGACCGTCTGGCCCTGGTGGCTGATGGCGGAACGTACATGGGCGAAGAGTTGACCCAGGTGATTGCCGCTGACTTCATGTGGCGGATCCGGGCGGGCTCGTTTGTTACCAACCTTTCTTCCTCGCGCGCCATCGATGATGTGGCTGTCTCATTCGGCCAGCAGGTGTTTCGCTCGCCGGTGGGGGAGATTCATGTGGTGAAGAAAATGCAGGAGGCGGGTGCGGTGCTGGGGGGCGAGGGCAATGGCGGCGTCATTCTGCCCGATCTGCATTACGGGAGAGATGCCCTCGTGGGCGCTGCGCTCGTTTTGCAGCACATGGCGAATCGCAGCGAGTCGCTTTCGGCCATGAAGGCGCGTCTTCCGAAGTACGTGTTGAGCAAGAACAAGGTGTCTGTGGGTGAACATGATCCCGGAAGCTTGCTTGCCGCCCTGGCGGAGCGCTACCGGGAGTATGACACGAACACCATCGACGGTCTCAAGATCGACTTCGAGGATGCATGGGTGCACCTGCGCAAATCCAATACGGAACCCATTGTCCGTATTTATGCAGAGGCGCCCTCGCAGAAGCGTGCCTCAAAGCTGGCTGCCCGGTTTATTGCCGAAATCGAAACGGCGGCAAACGATAGCTCCGTTTCGGACCGCTGAGCGGCACAAAAAAGGCGGAGCCCGCTTTTGCAGGTTCCGCCTTTTTTTGTGTACTCCGTGTTGAACGGGGCCTGGCCTAAAAGCCCATTCCGCCGCCCATGCCTCCGGGCATGCCTCCTCCGTGAT
>VXPQ01000023.1 GCA_009839485.1 Bacteroidetes bacterium SB0662_bin_6 | reverse complement strand
ATCACGGAGGAGGCATGCCCGGAGGCATGGGCGGCGGAATGGGCTTTTAGGCCAGACCCCGTTCAACGGAGCACACAGGAAAAAGGCGGAACCTGCAAAAGCGGGCTCCGCCTTTTTTTGAGGTTGGAAATGGTCCAGGTTGATGGGGCTATAACCGGTTGGGTTGCTATTTGTACCTGATCCTTGCGCAAGAATTGATCCATTGAGCCGCCTTTCTACGATATCCGAAGCTGTCGCGTTGTGACTCATGTATGAGCAGCAACGCGGTTTGTCAATCACTTTTGGCTATAAGTGATCGAAAAGACTACAGCAACTCCTCGTAGAAGCGCACGGTCTGCTCCGCCACGGCTCGCCAACTGTACCGCTCCACCACGCGGCGGCGGCCCGCTTCGCCCATCCGGCGGCGCATATCCTCGTCGTCCATTAGCCGGTTGACGGCGTCGGCAAGGTCTCTGGAAAACCGGTCCGCGTCCTTCGGTTCGAAATCGGTGGCGCCCCGCGCTTCGAGCGGCACGAGGACCCCGGTTTCTCCATCCACCACAATCCCCGGTATGCCTCCCACGGCGGAAGCCACCACGGCGGTTTCGCAAGCCATCGCTTCGAGATTGATGATCCCGAACGGCTCGTACACGGAGGGGCACACGAACACGGCAGCCCCCGCGTACAGGGCAATGGTCTCTTCGCGCGGGAGCATATCGGCAATCCAAATGATATCGTGCCGCCCCGCGGACCGGGCTGCGGCAACCGCCGCCTCCATTTCTTGGGCGATGTCTTCTGTGTCCGGCGCCCCGGCGCACAGCACGACCTGCGTACCTTCTCGCAGATGCTCAATGGCGTTCACCAGGTGAACGATCCCTTTCTGCCGGGTAATGCGCCCCACGAACAGCACGAACGGCTTCGAAGGATCGACGCCGTGTTTCTGCAGAATATCAGGCCGTTCCACCGGCCGGTACTCGTCCGGGTCGATGCCGTTCGGAATCACGCGCACCTTGTTTTCCGGCACGTCGTAGAGCGTCATCACATCCTGGCGCATGGCATCGGATACGGCCACCACGCCGTCGGCATTCCGGTACGCCGTTTCCTCGACCCAGGAACTGGCGTGGTAGGCGCTTCCCAGTTGCTCCACCTTCCAGGGCCGGTGCGGCTCCAGCGAATGGGTGGTCAGCACCAGACGGGCGCCGTCCAGTTGGCGAAGCAGGCACCCCGCGAAGTGCGCATACCACGTATGACAGTGTACGATGTCGGCGCCGGAGACCAGCCCGGCCATGCGCACGTTGCGCAGCATCGTTTCGAGGAACCGGGTATGGCGGGGGTCCGTCGCCGGGAGGTCCGCGCCCGGTTCGACTCCCTGCACGCGCAGCCTGTCCCGTTCTTCGTGCTGGTCCCCGAAGCAGCACACATGTACCTCATGCGCACCCCCGTCCACCGCGAGGAGTTCTTTCACGAGATACTCGACATGAACGCCCGCACCCCCGTAAATGTGCGGGGGGTACTCGTTGGTAAGGATGGCAATGCGCATGGGGGGGACTGTGATGGACGATAAAAAATGGAGTTCAGGTCTTCAATGCCTTGGCAGGGTTATATGGAAGCCGCTGTCCTGGAAAACGACTCGCCGATGCGGTCAATGGCTGCCTTATTGCGGAGATAGAATATAACGTCCTCCGTCACGCCAGTTAGCGCCATCCCGATTTTCCGCATTCTGGGACGTAGCTTTCTATTTAGTCTCCAGGCAGACAGAGCGCCCCCTATCGCACCAATCGCACTGCCGGGGCCTGGAGCCACGAGAGTGCCTGCCGCTCCCCCGGCTGTCGTTAAAACGGCAGATATCCCAAACCGCTGAAAGAGCACCAGAGCCTTCATTGCATGGACACGCTTTCGTTCATCCATTGCTACCTCTTTAAAACCACGCTCTGTTTTTACAATATCGCTGAGAAGAACAGCGCCGAGAGTGATCTCTGTCGCGAAAGGTATCAGGCCAACTATCTCATCCGGTACATCAATTCCGGAGCTCTGAGCGAGAAGCTCCAGGTCTTGCCCCACTTCGCCAGTGAGTTCATAGTTGGAGAGTTCAAGGTCAACGAACTGGCCAGAGAGCTCGGGATATTCCTGCAGGACTGTAGCCCGTATCTCGTTACCAACAGCGAAGAGTACATCCGGGTTGTCCTGTATTTGGGTAATGACCTCGCCCGCGTATTCTTCCCCTCCGATCTTCACTTGAATCAGCGTCTCTGTCCCGTCAGGGCTTGTGGATAGAATGTCCCATACCGGCTGATTCTGATCGACCGCAATCTCGAACGAATAGTCAGGGAATTCCTTCTCTAAATGACCCTGGACGCGAATTTCAGCCAGTTTCCCCTTGATGTTGCTAATAAATCCCCCAACGCTTTCCGGCCCGCGTGCAAGCACTTCGTTGTATTCCTCATACAGAGGAACTTCAGCGGCTGCGTCCGGCGATGCGAGCCTGTATGCCTCGAGCAAATCGGCAGAAGCATCGGCATCTGACACATTCCGTGCGGCGACCAGCGCAGAAAGCACGCCTTCAATTCCTGCCGCGACCTCGATAGCAAAGAGGTCATTCCGCATCAACCCCGATCGTTTAACCACCTCTTCGTAGCCGTAACCACCATGTTCGGCACGAAGGGGTATTTGCTCCAAATCGGGGAGTAATTCGATGGATTGCATGGCTATGCGATCCACTGATAAAGTGCGAGGATGCTTGCGAGAGCGGCCAGCGCCAGCGCACCGTAAGCAGCAAAGCGGGCGCCGAGTAACTTTTGATCAATCTGGCTCTGCACTTGCTTTTTCATATCCTGAATCACGCGAGCCTCCGCGGCGGCAATCTGACCACTGATATTATCTGTCCGTTTCTGGAAATCGATTACCATCTCATGCATCTCTATAACCCGGGGAATAAGCGCCTGATTGATTTTGTCCTGCTCTTCCCAAAAGCGGACCTTTTCAGCAATGCTCGGTCTGTCTGTATTTTTGTCTGACATGGACGTTAGTGATGTTGCATGGGGACTATATCATCGCGTGAGGTGCTTTGTAACTTAAGAAACGATCCGGGCGCGTAGCAAGCATGCCCCGGAACTTGGCGAGGAACTGCTCAAGAAGGGAATCGAGTGCCTTCTTGCGGGGGAAATGGATACCGGCAAGATCCTGCTCCGCGATTACATCGACGCCACCACAATCTCCTTCCTGAGGCGGGCTGCGGGTATGCCTAATTGCTCGCGGTATTTCGTGACGGTCCGGCGCGCAATTCCGAATCCCCGTTCTTCAAGAGATGCCACCAGGCGCTGATCGGACAAGGGTTTCGCCTTGTCCTCCCCGTCGATGATCCCTTCGAGGATCGCCTTGATTTCCTTGTTGGACACATCCTCGCCGTCGGCGCTGCGGATTCCCTCGGAAAAGAAATACTTCAGTTCATACACCCCGAACCGGGTCTGCACGTATTTCCCGTTGACCACCCGGCTGACGGTCGAGATATCCATCTCGATGATCTCTGCCACATCGTTCAGAATCATGGGCTTCAGGTGCCCCTCCCCGTACCGGAAGAAATCCTCCTGCAGGCGAACGATGGCGTGCATCACCCGGGTCATCGTGTGACGGCGCTGGTTGATGGACTGGATGAACCAGCGCGCCGACTCGAACTTGTTCTTCAGAAACTTGCGCGTGGCGGCGTCTACGGAAGATGATCCCGGTTCCTTCTTTCGGGCCGCCATGCTCTGGAGCATCTGCCGGTACTGCCGCGAGATGTGCAGCGGCGGCGCATTGCGTCCGTTGAGCGTGACGATGAACTCGTCGTCGACGGATTCCACCGTGAAATCCGGGGTGATGTAATTCTGCCGGGAGGAAAACTGGCCCTCTCCGGGTTTGGGATCGAGCCGGTGGCGGATCAGGTCGAACGCTTCCCGAAGCTCTTCGCCGGTAACGCGCAGCTTCTTCCGGATCGCATCGAAATGCTTCATGGTGAACGCCTTGTACGTTTCCGCAAGCATGCGGATGGCTACGTCGCGGCCGGCTACGGTGGGAGGCATGGCGCGGAGTTGCACCAGCAGGCATTCCTGCAGGTCGCGGGCGGCGATCCCTATAGGATCGAGCCGCTGGATGCGCTCCAGCATCTCCTCGATGTCCGAAAGTTCGGGC
This sequence comes from Bacteroidetes bacterium SB0662_bin_6, assembly GCA_009839485.1. Classification (NCBI taxonomy): domain Bacteria; kingdom Pseudomonadati; phylum Bacteroidota; species Bacteroidetes bacterium SB0662_bin_6. The sequence goes on along the minus strand of VXPQ01000023.1, from coordinate 70,109 downwards.
GTGAACCCGGCATTGAAGGAAAGATCGTCCACGATGGACTCGAGGGGTCGGCGCAGGTAGCCGTCCTCATCGATCGAACCGATGATCTGCTCGGCGATGATTTCCTTCTCTTCCGTGAGGTCCTGCAGCGCCAACTGGTCCCGAAGATGCTCGATCAGCGTCCCGGTGGCCGGAAGGGGCAGTTCCCGGTCCTCTTCGCGGCTGTAGTCGACGCGCGCCTTGTAGCCGTACATATCCTCGGTATTGTCGAGCAACTCGCCCCAGTCGTACTCCTCGTCGGGGTCCCGCTCGCTTTCCGCCTCGACAGGCTCTTCGGCCATATCCTCCGCGAGGTCGACGGCCTCGGTCGTGGCGTCTTCCAGCAAGGGGTTCTCTTCCAGCTCCGCCTCGATGCGCTGTTCGAGCGCAAGCGTAGGCAGTTGCAGCAACTGGATATACTGTATCTGCTGAGGAGACAGCTTTTGCTGGAGCCGCTGTGTTTGCTGTAGATTCAGCATAATCGGGCGTACTGCAAAAAAGACGCTTAAAACGTGTTTTCCAGGTGGGGACATCACCACCTCGATGCCCCCTCAAACCTGCATATGATACCTTATATATGATTTACCGCAAATATTGTGCCCAATTTGTAATTTCACCCTCCGGAGATCCCCTCGAACCACCCTTGGGGCAGGCGCGTTGCTACCGGTATGTACGGAAGCTTTGATTAAATCGACAAAGTTCAGAGGCTGCTTAAGCAATGATTGGGGCCTGGAGCGCGCAACAAGACCATCCAACGCCGAACCGCAAAATCGCAACCGGGAAAAGGGACCTTGGGACGCGCATTCGAACAAAACATAGGGCCCGGGATATCCTGCAAATCCGCGGCCAACCGCACGTTTATGTTTTGAAAGAAGGCGCGTCCCAGGGTCCCCGCCCATGCGGATTTAATCAGAGTATCCTTTATTTTGACCGGTACGAATCCGCGCAAGGCGCCTCATCGCAGGAACACGCATGACCAGCTCCGAACATCCCGGGAACCTGTCGCCGCATCCCCGGCATTCCGAAGAAGATCTCGAAAAAGTGCTGCGCCCGCGCACGCTCGACGACTTCATCGGACAGGAAAAAATCAAGGAGAACCTGCGGGTCTTCATGACGGCGGCCAAGCGGCGCGAGGAAACGCTGGACCATGTGTTGCTTTCCGGACCGCCCGGGTTAGGCAAAACGACGCTTGCGTACATCATTGCGGAGGAAATGGCCACCGGCATCCGCACGACAAGCGGGCCGGTCCTGGAAAAACCGGCGAACATCGCGGGCATCCTGACGAACCTGGAAGAGGGCGATATCCTCTTCGTGGACGAAATTCACCGGCTCAGCCCCGTCGTGGAGGAATATCTCTATTCCGCCATGGAAGATTACCGGATCGACATCGTGATCGATTCGGGGCCCAGCGCGCGGAGCGTAAAACTTGCACTCCCCCCGTTCACGCTGATTGGCGCCACGACCCGGAAAGGGCTTCTCACGGCGCCCCTTCGGGCGCGATTCGGGATCGATTTCCGGTACGATTACTACACGGCGGCGCTCCTTCAGCGGATCGTCGTGCGCTCGGCGCATATCCTCGATATAGAGATTACGGACGATGGAGCCCTCGAAATCGCGCGCCGGAGCCGCGGCACGCCGCGCATCGCGAACCGGTTGCTGCGCCGGACAAGGGATTTCGCCGAAGTGGAAGGCGACGGGACCATCGACCGCAAGACAGCGGACCACTCCCTCAACGCCCTCGATGTCGACGAACACGGGCTGGACGATATGGATACCCGCATCCTCGTAACGCTCATTGAAAAGTTCGGGGGCGGCCCCACGGGACTGAACAATCTTTCCGTTTCCGTAGGAGAAGACGCCGGCACGATCGAGGAAGTTTACGAGCCGTACCTGATTCAGGAAGCCTTTCTGGAAAGAACGCCGCGGGGACGCATCGCCACGGAGCGGGCGTACAAACACCTCGGCATGAAACCGTCCGGGTCGGCGCAATCCCTGTTCGAATAAGCGAATTGAACGGGTGCGCTTGTCCGGGCAACCCGGTATACCTTATCTTCGTACCTGTTCGTACAAGGGCTTCCCGTAATCCCTCTTTTCTGCCACATTATTTATCGCTTCGATATGCCGTACGTCGTTGCAGAACCGTGTATCAATTGCAGATATACCGATTGCGTAGAGGTCTGTCCTGTCGATTGCTTTTATCAGGGGCCGAATTTCCTGGTCATTCATCCGGAAGAATGCATCGACTGCAATGCGTGCGTACCGGTCTGTCCGACCGAAGCGATCTATGCGGACGATGAGTTGCCCGAGGAATGGGCCCATTACCTGGAATGGAACGAGCACCTTGCCAATCAATGGCGCGATCTCGGATACAATATCACCGAGAAAATCGAGGGGCTCCCGGACGCGGAGGAATGGGAGGGCAAGGAAAAATCCGAGGAAGACATTCTCACCTGGGAGACCGACTAAACCGGGCGGCGCTCCTCCGAAACCCTTCTCCACCGCCTGACCCGGCTTCGCGGTTCCGCTACGTTCCGGCGGAGTAATCCGTAGCGTACGCCGTCTGTTCGTCGGTGAGTTTGTCTATCGAAATACCCATCGTTTCCAGTTTGACGGAAGCGATTTCCTGATCGAGCGCTTCGGGCAAGTCGATGACCGTGTTTTCGAGGTGCTCTCCCCGCTGGTGCGTCCGGACAAGCTTGAGATGCGCATTGAACTGATTCGCAAAGCTCATGTCCATCACTTCGGAGGGGTGCCCCTCGGCAGCGGCCAGATTGACGAGCCGGCCGTCCGCAAGCACATAAATGGTCCTGCCGTTCTTCAGCAGATACTCGCGGTTGTCGGCGCGGACCCGGGACGTTTTTTCGGATAATTCGGCCAATTCCTCGAGATTGAGTTCGACGTCGTAGTGCCCGGTATTGCACACCACGGCGCCTTCCTTCATGGAGGCGAAGTGACGCCCGCGAATCACGTCCTTCATGCCCGTCGCGGTTACGAACACGTCGCCGACGGCGGCCGCCTCGTCCATCGTCATCACCCGGCAACCTTCCAGCGTGGCCTTGAGAGCCACGGTGGGGCGGACTTCCGTGACGATCACATTGGCTCCCAATCCTTTCGCCCGCATCGCGACCCCGCGTCCGCAGTGCCCGTATCCGGCCACGACAAAATTCTTGCCGGCGATAAGAATGGAGGACGCGCGCAGAATCCCGTCCAGCGTGCTTTGTCCGGTGCCGTACACATTATCGAAATCCCACTTGGTTTCCGCATCGTTGACGGCATACACGGGATACAGCAATTTCCCGTCGGCGGCCATGGCGCGCAGGCGGTGCACCCCCGTCGTCGTCTCCTCGCTGCCCCCGACGATGTGGTCCGCCAGTTCCGGAAAAGCATTATGCACCCGGAAGATCAGATCGGCGCCGTCGTCGAGCGTCAGATGGGGCGGGATATCCAGCGTCCGGTCGATGCTCCAGTAGAAATCCTCCACGCTTTGTCCATGCCATGCGTAGATCTCGATGCCGGCCTGCGCCAGGGCGGCGGCCACCTCGTCGTTGGTGCTGAGCGGATTGCATCCCGACCACGCCACATCCGCACCGCACGCGGCGAACGTCTCAACCAGCACAGCGGTCTCTTTGGTGACATGGAGGCACCCGGTAATCCGGTATCCCTCGAACGGTTTGCTTTCGGCGTAGTGTTCGCGCAGGCGCATCAGCACCGGCATCCGGCTCTCCGCCCATGCAATGTCCCGGCGTCCGCTGTCGGCCAGGCCCAGGTCATGCACCTTGTAGGCGCCTTTCTTGTAATCCATGTTTCGAGGGGTCAGATCAACAGTTAAGGAAGCGAATCCGGCAAGTACCCGCATGTGCGGGGGTTGCTCCGCCTCCCCTGAAAATTCAATCGCGGGCGTTAGGGCCTGTTCACACTATACAGCGGCCCTAATGGACGACAATCATACGCTCGAGCCGGATGCCGCGCGGCGTTTCGAGATGCAGAATATAGACCCCGCTCGCCAGCTGCCCTGCATCGTAGTGCACCGTATACGTTCCCGGTTCCTGTTGCCCATCCTGAAGCACGGCCACGCGGCGCCCTGTGACATCGTACGCCGACAAGCGAACCGGTACCATCTCATCTCCCGGAACGGTGTAGGAGATGTGCGTTATGTCCCGCACCGGGTCCGGAAAATTCGCGTGCAGCGCCAGTTCGCGCTGGACATCAATGGCGTCGTCGGGAGAAAGAGAACGGTACGCGATATTCCCGATGCGCCAGACATTGTCGGTACCGAACGATTCCACATGGGCCAGATCTATGCGAAGACGCACCGTTTTTCCCGCATACCGCGTCAGGTCGAACGGGACACTCCCCGACCCGTCCGAATCGCCTCCGAATACCGGTTCGCCTTTCATCGGATGATCGATGGTGGGCGCATAATCCCGGTCGTAGCCCCCCTCGGGCTCCAGCACACGCCAGGTGAACCCGTCGTCCTCAGAGATTTTCACGTTGCCGCCGAAGTTTCTTCCCAGCATGTAGGCGTGTGCAAATTCAAGCACAGTCGACTCGCTGTTTGTCGGAATCGTTACCGGTTCGAACACAAGATTCGAAACGGCTTCGTGCGGAATGGACGAGGCTGCATCGCGGGCAAGCCATTCGCTGCCCGCGCGCCGCCATATTCCCACGGGAACGACGCTGGCGGGCGTGGTGGCGACATACGCCTCGGACCGGAAGTCGATCACGAACGGGGGACCGTACACCGTCTCGTTGCCGTCGAAATCCCGTACCTGAAGCGTGTAGGCAACCCGATCTCCAGGGGAAAACGGCCGTGAGGGGGCCACATACCCCTCGTACACGCCCGTATCCACTCCCGACATGGCCAGCCGCATACTGCCTGTCGTTGTGCCGTTCCTGTCCGTAATTTCGTAGCGGGAGATCACGGCTTCGATCCCCGTATTATCATGCACCCGGATGGATAAAGGAGCCAGCACATCCCTGCCGGCCACGCGCACGAGCCGTTCCACGGGCAATCCTTCCGCCCGGGGCGCATCGACATCCCGGGGTCTTTCCGTCACAAGCGCAACATTATCCAGATACCACCCGGCGAAATAGCGTGCTTCGCCCTCGTTGCCCTCATCGGTTCCCGCCTCGAACCGCACTCGTACGTCTCCGGAAATCGGCAATGCGACGATCTCGCGACGCCACCCGTAGCTGTATCCCCCGAAGCCGGGTTGTCCGGCCAGCGGATTGCCGGTATCCCCGCCAATTCTCCCATTATATCCCCCTTCGGGTTCAAGCACTTCCCAGGATACGCCGCCGTCCATCGACACCTTGACGTTGCCGCCGTCCCGGATATCCGCCTGCTCGTTGAACGCCCCGGGCGAGACATTGCCGCCATGCTCGAAGTCGTACCAGTGCCAGAATATCAGGTACGCCGAGTCGATCGTTGCAAGACTGACAGGGGGGAGATCAAGCGTTGCGCGCCCGGCCTCGGCGGGATATGCGCCGCCGGGCGCCGTCGCCCAGGCATTTTCGCCGGAATAGGCCACGCGCAGGCCGAATGCAGGCCGGCCGCGATCCCATCCCTGCGCAGTTATCCCCGGATCGTCCTGCTCGAAATCGAACGCGTACAATTCGCCTTCCAGCACAAGCAACACAGAGAAAAAACCCTCTGCAGGAAGCCGGGCCTCGTTGCCCGCCATGGACACATCCCGGGCTACAATGCGGTATTCGACCACATCGCCATTCAGAACCGGCGTCGTCGGTTCAGGAAAACGACCTGAATATCTCCCGTCCTGCTCCACTAACCCGAACGCGCCCTGTTCGCGCACGCCGCTGGTGCCCCGGCGCACATATTCCACCCAGACAGAATCAATGCCCAGATTGTCCTGTGCCTGCGCGTACACCGCGACCGGCCAGGCAAAGATCGGGACACGCAGGGGCGCCTCATGCGTGATGGAAGGTGCTATCGTGTCCTTCCCGACATCGAAAATGTATGACTCGCTCGGCGCGAGTGCAGGGAGAACACGGCGCAGGCCTCTCGTATCGACTGCCTCGATATAATATCGTATAGCGCCCGGCAGATCGGGCAAAGGAAGATTGCCCGTGAACAGGGTGGCGCTTCGGCGCGACAGGGCAAAACGGAGAAACGGACTTCCCGGTCCGGGTGAGTATCGTACAAGCACGCTATCCACCGGAGCAGCGACGCCTTTTGCCTCGACGCGAATCTCAATCGTTCCGCCTACATTTTCAGTATTTCCCAAGGGGTCATGGGCCAGAATCGGTCCATACGCTCCGGGATCAACGTAGCCGGCTTCACCCAATTCCTGAACCAGCACGCCGATGTGGGCGCCGTCGTATATCGCCTGGTCGGCCTGGATCAGGGCCTCGGCCGCATCGCGGAAATCGGATACGGAGGCAAGATAGGCATGCGAGGCAAGATGCAAACGGTCCAGGACGCCCCGACCCACATGCGGGTATATGTCCATCATGGTGGTGGCCCAAAGAAGCCCCCATTGATAAATGTCGGGCACAATCTGGCAGCCCGACACCTCGTAAGCCATGTTGTCGTCGTAGTGTCCCGTATGATCCAGCGTCCGACCGGACCAGCAGGAAGCATTGCCGTCCCAATTGTACAGCCGTTTCCAGTCGTGTCGGGGAATCCGGGGATCCTCCTCGGACAAAAAGCGGGAATACGAAGCGGCCCAGTAATCGGCCCAGCCCTCATGCAACGCCATACCTTCGAACGGGCCTACAAGCCCGGGGGTCGTATGGTCCAGAAGGGCATGTGCATACTCATGCCACAGCACATCGGCGTCTTCGGCATCGTCTATGCCGCCCGTGCCGAAATGAAGAGACCGGTCGTCCGGAAGATAGACGGAATTATCGCCATCGAACGCTTGGGGATTAACCCTCACCGGGAAATCGAGGAGCGTATAGCCGACATCGAGCGACTGTGCGTAGCGGCGGCTTTTGTCGATATGATAATAGGCGTTCACGGCCTCGAAACGGTCGTCCGAGCGCGTAAAATTAAAGGCGTCGGCGTTTGGCATGGCCGGTACGGTATGCGGATCCCCTTCGATGCGGACGTATGGGCCATCCAGCCGGTGCAATCCGTCCGATCCCTGCGTGATGTCGCGCAATGTGACCTGCACAAGTTGTCCGGTCAGCGCCGCCGTATCCGCATCGTCGCCGTCCTGGTAGTCCCCTCCGTACTCCACGCCGGCGGACGTGAGCGGATCGGGATCGAAGACCAACCCGGCCCCGTCCACTGTCCGGATCCCTTTCCCGGAAACCGGTGGGGAAACAACGAACGGGGGAGGCATCGTCGGGGCCAGGACCACAGGCGATGGGGCGAGTCCAGCGACATGGGCCGGGGCGGCGCGGACTGCCGCACGACCGGATCCGGGCGATACGGACGATGCCTTGTGTGCATGGAGCGACGTGTTGAGCATACGGTGAATTTCCCCTGTCCCGGCGTCAACAAGTACGTGCCACGAAACGGGAAGCCCCGCAGAGACGGCCGGGACTTTCCAGACAAGCCGGGGAATATCCGACGCATAAACGACCAGTTCCGGCTCGGATACGGTCAGTTCGGGGTCGGCGGCGCTACGCGCGATGTCCTGCGCGGCGGCGCGCAAAAGAGCGGGAACAGGATCGAATCCGCGCACCTGTTCAAGGCGGGGAATATATCCGCTGACGACCATGGTCGGCTGTCCGCGCCGGTCGAGGCTCACCGTGACATCGGCCCGGTATACCGGCACGCCGGCAAGCGTCTGCCGGAAACGGACATGGCGGGCGTAGCTGCCCTCCCGGATATGCTCGACGCGAAGATGCTCCGCGGCGGCGGTCATACCGTACGCTTCGCCGTGTTGTTCGAGATGCACAAGGGCGGCCTGCGCCGTAGACAACCCTTCCGACACACGATCCCCGATGCGGTACCGGGCGCGAAAAACGCCCGTTTCCAAATCGACGCGGCCCTCGGCGACCGATCGGGTGCGCGGCGTCCGGACCGTATCCTCGCCCGCAATCCGGTCAAGCACTTCCGGCCTGAGCTGAAGAAGAGCATGGTCGTATGCGGACCTGTGAGCGTCTCCCCGGACCTGCCTTTCCTGCGACCGCCCTTCCTGCGCTGCAAGCAAACACAGTGCAACAAAGACAACAACTTTGAATGGAAAACGCTCGCGGAAACGGGCTACACGCCCACGCCCACGGCGTCTTTCAGCATGTCGACGCAATCCGTTTCCTCCCACGCAAATCCGGAACGCCCAAAATGCCCGTACGCTGCTGTTTCCAGGTATTGCGGCTTGCGCAAATCGAAACGTTCTATGATAGCTGCCGGTCGCAGGTCGAACGTATCACGCACGATCGCCGCCAGTTCCCGATCCGGCAGTTCGCCGCCCGTGCCTTTCGTGTCGAGGGCAACGGAAACCGGTTCCTCGACGCCGATCGCATAGGATATTTGCACCTCTACCTCTTCCGCAAGGCGTGCCTGCACAATGTTTTTCGCTATATGCCGCGCCGCATAGGCGCCCGACCGATCCACTTTGGTAGCATCCTTCCCACTGAAGGCCCCTCCGCCATGGGCGCCCTTCCCGCCGTACGTATCTACAATGATCTTACGGCCCGTAAGCCCCGCATCGCCATGCGGGCCCCCGATCTCGAATTCTCCCGTGGGATTCACATGAAGGATATACTCGTCGTCCAGCAGGTAATCGTCGATCACTCTCGGGAGCAAATGGGCGCGGATATCCGCTTCGATGTCGGCTTGTTCGACCCCGGGATTGTGCTGAGTCGACACAACCACCGTGTGAATGCGCCTCGGCGTGCGGCGATCGTCCTCGTATTCGATCGTAACCTGACTCTTCGCATCCGGGCGCAAATACGGCATGATGCGCTCGTGCTTGCGAATGCTCGCCAGTTCGCGGACCAGCCCGTGTGCATACATGATGGGGAGCGGCATAAGGCTCTCCGACTCGCGGCACGCATAACCGAACATGATGCCCTGATCGCCGGCGCCTCCCGTATCGACGCCCCGCTTGATATTCTCACTCTGTTCGTGAATGGCTGTCAGGACAGCGCATGATTCCGCATCGAAACGCAATGCGGGATCCGTGTACCCGATTTCCCTGATTGTCCTGCGGGCAATTTTCTCGACGTCCACATAGGTCTCGGTCGTCATTTCTCCGGCCACCAGCACGAGCCCTGTCGTCACAAGCGTTTCGACCGCTACACGGCTGTACGGATCTTTTTCAAGCGCAGCATCCAGGACGGCGTCGGATATCTGGTCCGCCACTTTGTCGGGATGACCTTCGGATACGGATTCGGAAGTAAACAGGTACGACATAGGAACGATGTGGAGTGATAAAACCGGGAACGCTTTTGTGCCCGGAAAAGATTAATGCAACGGGAAATACGCAAGATAGATTCGCCCCGGCGGTCCCTCAAAGCGATTTTACAAAGACTGCGTCCAGGTTTCGGGGTAACACAACGTTGCTTATACAAGCACCCTGCCGTAACTTCGTGCGTTCCTGACAAAAAGGTTCTTACCAAACCGCCGCCGGATCTGCTTCCCGCTTGCCGGGAAGCACCGCGGCCTGTTCCACCAATTTACCGGAGGCTTTGAATCATGGCGAACCCGATCGCAGAGAAGGTCACATCCATTATCGTGGAGAAGCTGGGCGTTGAAGAGTCCGATGTCGTTTCCGACGCTTCGTTCACGAACGACCTCGGTGCGGACTCGCTTGACACGGTTGAGTTGATCATGGAGTTCGAGAAGGAATTCGATATCACCATTTCCGATGAGGAAGCAGAAACCATCGCAACGGTGGGCGATGCGGTGAATTATCTCGAGGAAAAGGTTTCGTAAGGCCGCGCTACGCCTACGTCCCTTATGCCAAAAGAACGCAGAGTTGTAATCACGGGGATGGGCGCCCTGACCCCGCTTGGAAACTCCGTAGACGCTTTCTGGGAAGCCATGATGCGGGGAGAAAGCGGAGCGGCCCCGATCACCCTGTTCGACCCGGAATCTTTCCCAACGAAGTTCGCCTGCGAACTCAAGGGGTTTGACGCCAGGCAAGTCCTTGGGTCGAAGGCGGTGAACCGCCTGGACCGGTTCGCCCAGTTTGCGCTGGTCGCGGCGGAGCAGGCCGTGCATGATGCCGGCCTGGACGAGGACTTGCCGCAGGACGTGAAGGATCGCATCGGGGTTGTTTTCGGAAGCGGCATCGGCGGATTGGAAACCTTCCAGAAGCAAACATCGATTCATCTCGACAAAGGGCCCCGCCGCATCTCTCCCTTCTTCATTCCGATGATGATCCCGGATATTGCGAGCGGGCACATTTCGATGAAGTATGGTTTCCGGGGGCCGAACTACTGCATCGTTTCTGCGTGTGCCACGGGCAACAACAACATCGGGGACGCCTATATGCTGATCCGGCAGGGCCAGGCCGACGCGATGCTTTCGGGAGGCTCGGAAGCCAGCGTTACGGAACTTGGCGTAGGCGGGTTCAATGCGCTCCGGGCCCTCTCGACGCGAAACGACGACCCCGCCGGAGCCAGCCGTCCCTTTGACGCCGGCCGCGACGGATTCGTCCTTGGCGAAGGCGCCGGGGCGCTCGTTCTCGAAGAGCTGAACCATGCCCGGAACCGGGGCGCGAGGATTCACGCCGAAATCATCGGTGTAGGCATGTCCGCCGACGCGTACCATATGACGGCACCGGACCCCGAGGGAGACGGCGCCGCACTGGCCATGCACTCCCTCTTCCGGGACGCCGGCCTGAAGGGCGAAGAGGTGGACTACCTGAATATGCACGGCACATCCACGCCTCTCGGCGATGTGGCGGAAACGAAAGCCGTCAAGCATGTGTTCGGCGACCATGCCTATGCGATGAGTCTGTCTTCCACGAAGAGTATGACAGGCCACCTGCTGGGCGCCGCCGGTGCGGTCGAAGCCATCGCGGCCATCCTGGCGATCATGCATGACCGCATCCCGCCCACCATCAATTTCGAGGAAGCCGACCCGGCGTGCGACCTCGATTACACCTTCAACGAGCCGAAAGACCGTACGGTACGGGTTGCCGTCAGCAACGCGTTCGGGTTCGGCGGCCACAACACGTCCGTGGCTTTCAGGAAATTCGACGAGTAGTCCGCCCTTCTACCGGAACACGATCTCCTCGATGCGTTCAGCGCCGAGTTGCTTGTTGAGGCGATCACGCCACCCCGACCGGTCGAGATGCATTTCCTGACGACAGGCAGCGCTCGTGATCGTGACGAAGAGTTTCCGGCCCCGCACCCGGGCTCCGTCCATGACGGCGCACACTTCCGGCCCGACCAACTGCTGCCATGTATCCACCACCTTCGCTTCTTCGAGCCGGTCCCGGATTTTCATCCGGTCAATAAGGACTTCGAGGACATCGCCCAAGGGGCGGGATGCTCCGGATCGGGGCATGGCGTAACACTATTGGGCAGGAATCAATGCGAAGGGGCTGTCTTCCGCGGCTCCGGCAGGCCGCGCCAGACCATTATCGCCATGATTAAAACCGCGGCGATGGCAAGCAGCGTATTGCTCCAGTAGCCGTAGCGCGCGTAGGCCAGACCGGCCATCGCTCCGCTGATGCCAATCCCGACTTGCCCCGAAGCAATGGCGAAACTCATCAACATGCCCAGGCTGTTCGAGGGAACAAGTGCGCTCAGCAACGACTGAAGCGGGCTGATGCGCAGGGCAAGCAACAACATGGCTGTGGTGAAAAGCAGAGAGGCGGTCCACATATCGCTCACCAGCCAGGTCATCAGGGGCATCACGACCGCCAGACCGAAGCACGACCAGAGTATGAGCGGCTTGCGCCCGACCCGATCGGATAGTTTCCCGGCAGTAGGCCCGGCCACGACATGAGCAAGGCCGCCGAACAGAAAAAGCGTCGCGATCGCTTCCCCGCGTACGTCCAGACCGCTCTCCAGCCAGGCAGGAAGATAAACGAGATACAGGCCAACCCCGAGAAACGTCAGAAAATAGACGATAGCGGCGTTCCGCGTCACGGGGCGGCGGCATAGGCCGATATAATCCGAGACGGCCCTTCCTACGGAAAGGCGGCGCACATCACGCTGCACGTCCGGTTGCGGGACCGCTCTCCATATCAGCAAAAAAGCACCCGTCATAGTCACCGCGAACATCAGAAACGGCCAGCGATAATCGCCGAATTCCGCAAGGAGCGTCCCAAGCGGAATGCCGACCACCTGTCCGACTGCTATCCCGCTCATCACCCATCCGTTGGCCCACCCCCGCCGGTCGTACGGGAAATAATCCCCTACATACGCGACGGCGGCTCCGCTCAGTGCGCCGCCCGCTGCACCCGCCAGCGCACGCACGGCGAGCAGGGAGGCATACGTATCGGCCAAGCCGTGCAGATACAGGCACGCCGCCATGAAACCGGTCCCTATCAGCAAAATCCGGCGGCGCCCGATTTTGTCGGAGATCGGCCCGGTCACCAGCGCAAAAATGGCAAGCATCACCGCGTAGGAGGTGACCAGCGTACCAAGCAGCGAGTCCTGCACGGCCAGCGCCTCGGCAATGCGAGGCAGAATGGGCGAAATGATGATCACCTGACTGCTGGCAGAGAACACCATCAGCCACAGGGCGAACAGGATCAGGGAATCCCGGGGAGAACGGTCGGACAATGGCTTGTTGCGGGGATTCCTGAGCGGATCGCGGATTTTCCGGCGCATAAACAAATGGCAAAACCATCTTAACATTCCGGTAATGCCAAGCGGGTATGTTCACCGTGCGGATAAGCGCGCCGGACACAAGATACGGCATGCCGCACTTCGCACAAGAGTCACTTACCGATCGGCCCGGTTCTTGTGTTTGGGGGATCATCCGATTGCGGGGTGTTCGGAAATCGAGAGAACAGCGCGATCTCATTTCTTTTTTCGTTCAGGCAGAATGATGCACCCATAATCTATGGTTTTCAGCCTTTGTCGTTTTTGGCCATTTTTGATGATTTTTGGCGTGTTTTTGCCAATTTTCAGGCGTTTTTGGGCATTTTCTGACTCTTTTAGGCCAAAACGTAACAATGTTGCAACGGCCCGGATCGGGGCTTGCGGGGGGATAAGCGGATGTATACCTTGTACGGATGGCCCGTTCCTTTCGCCGGGCGCATTTTGTAAACCATCCCCCTATGACCTGTCGCTGGATTCTCCGCCCTGTCCCTTCCGAAGACGCTGTCAAGGACATCGGGCAGCAACTGAACAACCTCCCTGAAGCGCTTTCGCGCGCGCTCATCCTCCGGGGGGTCGACACCTTCGACAGTGCACGCGCTTTCTTTCGCCCCGGAATCAGCGGTCTGCATGACCCGTTCCTCATGGCGGATATGCATGCCGCTTCGGATCGCGTAGCGCAGGCGATTCGGGATAAGGAACGCATTGTGGTGTACGGGGACTATGATGTGGACGGCACGACCGCCTCGGCACTGCTTGTTTCCTCGCTTCGCTCGCTGGGGGGAGATGTCGGTTTCTTTGTTCCGAACCGGTTCGAGCACGGGTACGGACTGAGCCGCTCGGGCCTTGATGAGGCGGCCCGGCTCGGCGCACGGCTCATTGTCGCGGTGGACTGCGGCGTCACTGCCTCGGAAGAAGCCAGATATGCGCGCGAAAAAGGGATGGACCTCGTTGTTTGCGATCACCACACGCCGAAGGGCGAGCTTCCCGACGCCGAGGCCGTGGTGGACCCGAAGAGGACGGATTGCCCGTATCCCTTCAAGGAGCTCGCCGGGTGCGGCATAGCCTTCAAACTGCTGCAGGGCGTGCTGGTGAAACTGGAGCGCGACCCGGAAGCCGCCACGGAGTTTCTGGACCTTGTCGCCGTCGCAACAGCCAGCGATATGGTCCCGGTGGAAGACGAAAACCGGATACTTCTGGCCCTCGGCCTGGAGCGGCTCCGCCAAAAACCCTCTTCCGGACTGCGCGCGCTGGCCGCGGTGGCGAACATATCTCTCCCTTCCTGTACGGCTTCCGAGGTCGTGTTCAGGATGGCCCCGCGCATCAACGCTGCCGGGCGTATGAGCACCGCTGAAAAAGCCATTGATCTCCTCCTGGCAGAGGATCCGGCAACGGCGGAACACTGCGCGAAAGAACTGGACACGCTCAATACCTACCGCCGGGAGATCGATCAGAAAACCCTCGAGGCCGCGACGAAACTCGCGGAACGCCAGATCACGAGCAAGATGCGCCACACTCTGGTCCTGCATCACAACGACTGGTTCCCCGGCGTCATCGGCATCGTGGCTTCCCGGCTGGTGGAACGCTTTCATCGCCCCACGATTCTTCTCGGGACCATAGACGGTGTCGCCACGGGTTCCGCCCGGTCGATCGGCGGCATCAATATCTTTGAGGCCCTCCGAGAATGCGAAGACCTGCTGGTGAAATTCGGGGGACACGCCTTCGCCGCCGGATTATCGCTGGAAATTTCCAATCTGCCCGCGTTGCAGGAGCGGTTCGACGAAGCGGTAGGAAAGGTGGTTACCCCGGAAGTGCTTCAGCCCTCCATACAGGTGGATGCGCTTCTCCCCCTGCACGAAATAGATCGCCGGTTCCTGGCCGTGCTCAAACAGTTCGAACCCTTCGGGCCCGGAAACGACCGCCCGGTGTTTCAGGCCAACCGGCTGCTTCCGGTCCGGCCGCCGCGCAAGGTCGGCAAGGATAATCAGCATCTCAAGTTCGTGGTGCGGCCACAGGAACAGAGCGAAAAGGGCTCTCCTCTGGAGGTCATCGGCTTCGGGATGGGGGGGCGATTCGATATACTGGAGCAATGCCTGCAAGAACAACAACCCTTCGACATGCTCTTTTCCGTGAAAGAAAATTTCTGGAACGGGCACACACAAACCCAGCTCCAGGCAAAGGATATCCGGCGCAGCGCCCCGCCGGCGTGACGGTCTCTCTGTAACGAGGCAAAGAGTGCGATTGAACGGCTATCCGCGCTGGTTGCCCCGGACTTCCGAGGATGTATCATGCCACGAGATGCCTGATGCGGGCCATGTGCCGCCGAAACACCTCGAATCCTGTTAGCCGGAGCGCCTTCTCCCATGCGAACCATGCTACGTCCGTGATACCCTCTTCGAGTTGCGGACGAAATTCCTCTTCGGAGGTTGTCATTTGAAACCAATGCGTGGTTTTAATCACATGCGTGAGTTGCCCCCGGCGGTTATACAGGTCATAGCTATACACCGTGGCGCCCAAAGGCTGACCGAGATGTATCGCGTCAATGCCAAGCTCCTCCTGTACTTCGCGGAGCGCACATTGGCGCACCGACTCCTTTTTCTTCGCCTTCCCCTTGGGCACGTCCCACATACCCCGGCGAAAAATGAGAAGTACTTCTGTGCCCGCCCCGCCGCGGCGGGTAACGAAGCCCCCCGCAGCAACCATCAGCACGGGGGGACGGTACGGCGCGACATTGCAAAGCGACGCAGGCGGCGCATACTCACGCCAGTCATAGCCTGCGGCCTCGTTCACATAGGTGTCGATAACGATAAGGCGATCCGGGCAAGCCGCTTCCGCTTCCTCGAAACGCTCGAACGCCGGGAGAGTATGTTCCCGCGGACGAAGCCCTTCGCGGGCCGCCTTCGCCACGGTGAGCGCATCGGCGCAGCAAAAAGCCAAGCGGCTTGTGACATCCCCTTGGGCAAATTCTTTCATTTTTTCTCCACCTTTGTACGGACGGCTTCATGCTTCGCTTGGACTACGAACACATTTTACCCTTTGTCGATCCCGCCGACCTTGATCGGCAGCTTGGCGCCGCCCGCGATGCGCATCGCCTGCTGATCGAAAAATCGGGGCCCGGAGGAGATGCCACCGGCTGGCGGGACATCCTGATCCGGCCCGACGAAGCCTTGCTGCAAGATATTGCAGAAACCGCCCGGTGCATCCGGGAAGAAGCCGATATCCTGGTCTGCATAGGCATTGGGGGATCGTATCTTGGCGCCGAGGCTGTCATCCAGGCCCTTTCTCCTTCCTTCGGACGGAATGAGGGATCCCCGGAAATCCTTTTTGCAGGGCATCACATGAGCGGCGCATACCTGCAGGAACTCCTCGAATACCTGCACGGCAAATCTGTTTTCGTAAATGTCATTTCAAAAAGCGGGCGCACGCTGGAGCCTGCCATCGCGTTTCGATGCATCCGGCAACATCTTGAAAAACATTTTGACGATGCAGACCGGCGCATTATCATCACGACCGATCCGGAAAAAGGAGCGCTGAACACGTTACGCACCACGCACGGGTATAAAAAATATGTCATTCCGGGCGATGTCGGCGGGCGTTTTTCCGTGCTGACACCGGTGGGGTTGCTGCCTATCTCTGTAGCCGGAATTGACATTCGTGCACTTTTCGAGGGTGCTGCCGCAGCGCTTGCCCGGCTGGATTCTCCAAAAAATAATCCGGCCGTGTTGTATGCAGCCATTCGATCCGTACTGTTGCAACAAGGATTGTGTATCGACCTGCTTTCCGTGTTCGAACCTGCGCTATACGGCTTTGGAAGATGGTGGCAACAACTTTTTGGAGAAAGTGAAGGGAAAAACGGCACAGGTCTGTTCCCGTTCGTTGCGCAGTACTCAACGGATCTGCATTCTATCGGACAATATGTCCAGGAAGGGCAACGATCGCTGATGGAAACATTCCTGATGGTTGAAAGAACAGGTAGCGTTCTTTCGGTGCCTGAAGAACCCGGAGCAGATTCAAAAGACCTTGACGGCCTTGATTATCTTACCGGGCAATCTATGGCAACCATCAACCGGGCAGCCTGGGAAGGCACTGCGCAGGCCCACACCGATGGCGGTGTTCCAAATATGACTCTTTGGATACCGGAGATATCCCCAACCTGTCTCGGTGAAGCGATCTACTTCTTCGAACATGCCGTTTCTGTCTCCGGATACCTTGTAGGCGTTAACCCTTTCGACCAGCCCGGAGTTGAAGCATACAAGAAGGAAATGTTTTCAAGGCTCGGGAAACCGTAAATCGGAAACAGGCATGTGGGAAAATCAGGATTTTGACCCTGTATTACTACCGTCTGATGTGGAAAGGGTACGCGAAGTGAAAAAGCCCTCCCGTTTCCACGGGTTATTCCGGAGATACTAACGTACTTTGGCCTGTGAAGAACAGAAAAATTAATGTGGATAACTTATCCATACGCAGAGACTTTCCCGCATTGATGCTGGAAAGAAGACAGCCGGATATTTTGAAGATAAAGTTTTTCACAATATGAAGATAACTTGTGCATAACCTCTCTATTCACATATCCACAGCCCCTACTACTACAACATATTTATATTAATTATACAAGTTATAGTAGAGCTTGTGAGTGTGTGAATAACCCCCCTTAGACGTTATGTTTCGAAGGGTGCAGTGTCTCTGGGAGATAATACCTGTCCTGACCCTGACCCTCATGCGCTTGTGCCGGCTCCTGAAGAAACCTCTCGGAACAGGTATCCGGCTTGTTGGGTGGCGGGAGCCTTATCGGCCGGTATTTTGCTTGCGCACAGTGGGGAACCCGGTGCAGCAGTGCGGGGGAGTGTACTGGCAGGCCTCGTCGCGGGTGTGTTGATTTTCTGTACAGGGTCTGTGCTGCCGAGGGTTTCCAGGGAACTGCGTACGCTTTTCGTTGCCTTTGCGGGTTTTTTCCTGACGGTGTGCTTCGGGGGGTTGCACTATGCCACGTTTTATGCCTTGCCGCAGGGACATCCGTTACCCGGGAAGCTTGCTTCCGGGGAAGAGGCGGTGTGGTCAGGTCGCATTCTGGATGATCCGGTGGAGCACTCAGGATCGATCCGGTTTACGCTCCGACTGGACCGGAAGAACAATGGGGATCCTCCTGCAGGTTTGCTAGTGTCCGGCCGGTTCACTTCCGGAGGTGACCGGCAAAGCAATTGGTTGCCGGCAAGGTGTGATCAGGTAATACTGCAGGGGCGTCTTGCTCCATTGCCTCGTGCCAGAAATCCTGGTGAGTTCGACTACGGGAGCTATCTGTTCCGCGAGCGCATCTATGCTCGTCTCTATCTCGTGGAGGGGAGTATGGAACGGACAGGACGTGACAGGCGGAGTACAGGGTGTTTGCTTGAACCGGCCCGAGCCTTCGTTCAGTCCAGCCTGGATCGGTTTTTGCCCGATCCTGAGTCGCGAGCGATCCTCCATGCGCTCCTTCTTGGAGACCGGCGGCAACTGGACAGCGATACCCGGGACCGCTTTGCCCGTATGGGTCTTCTGCATCTCCTTGCAGTATCCGGTCTGCATGTCATGGTTGTCGGAATGATTTTGTACCACTTGCTCGGGCCTCTCCTGTATCGCCTTCGTTTGAATTGGCGTACTGTGGATATACTTCGGGTGAGTTGCACCGTGTTTCTGCTCGTGGGATATATGCTTCTTACCGGGTGTTCCGCATCGGTGGTGCGCGCTGTGGTGATGGCGTCGCTGATGCTTTCGGCTACATCGTTCCAGCGACCTGCCCGGTCCCTGAACAGTCTGGGCGCCGCCGTGTGCGTGTTGTTGGCCGTTGCCCCCACCCATCTTTTCGCGGCCGGGTTTCAACTTTCCGTGTCTGCGGTGGCTGGTATTCTGTTGCTGGCGCCTCTACTGGCGGCATGGGTTCCGGCCCCCTCATTTCGCCTGGGGGAATACATTCACTCCGGGACCGCCGTCACGGTGGCGGCAACCATCGGTACGCTGCCTGTAGCGCTTTATCACTTTGGGCAGGTCGGGCTGGGGGGACTCCTGCTGAATCTGCCGGGTATTCCACTCACTACAGGGGCGCTGGTCGCCGGTTCAGCAGCAGTGGCGTTCGGCGGCGTATTTCCGGCGCTGGGAGAGATTCTCGGGGCTGCGTCCGGCGCACTGGCGTCTTCCCTGCTTCATGTCTCCATGTTTGGTGATCGATTTATGGGATGGAGCGTAGTTCAGTGGAGTCTTGAACGGCCGCTTCCTCTTATAATACTAACCCTTATCGGGGTGTGCCTTGCCGTGTGGCGCCGCCCCAGGCTCCGGTGGCGTTTCGCTGCGCTGGCGCTGCTTCTTCTGATCGGGGATGTGATTCAGGGAGTAGCCAGCGGACGGTATCGCCCGCACATGGACGTGATTTATATGGATGTCGGCCAGGGAGATGCGGCCCTGTTGCGCCTCCCCGACGGGGACGGCGTGCTGATCGATGCGGGGCCCCGGTCGGCTTTCACGGGCAGCGATGCAGGAAGCCGCTTCGTGCTGCCCCAGTTGGCGTACCGCGGCATGGACAAACTGGGAACCGTGATTATCACCCATCCTGACAGTGATCATATCGGGGGCATTCCTTCCGTACTGCGTTCCGTGCCCGTGGGCCGTGTGCTGCGGTCGGGGTACCGGCACTCATCGTCGCTCTTTACAGAAACCGACGCCCTGCTGGATAGCCTGAATATTCCGCATCGCGCGGTGCGGATAGGCGATACCCTCATGTTGTCGCCCCAGGTGCGCGCCTACGTATTGTACCCGCCCGAAGAGGTCCCGGAAGATGGCCCGAATGCACACTCCGTGATGCTGCTCGTGTGCTACGGCGAGGCTTCGTTTCTCTTTACAGGGGATGCCCCTCTTGAGGCCGAACTCCGGCTTGCACGGCGGTACAAGGACCTGCTTCAAAGCGATGTCCTGAAAGTCGGGCACCACGGATCCAGGACCAGCTCCGCACCGGCGTTTCTTAACGGCGTGCTGGGCGCACGAAGCCGGGATTCGAATCCCGCGGGCGCCGTAAAAACAGGTGTCTCCATGAACGAACCGACGCAGAATCCCCGCAAACCGTATGCGGTGGTCAGCGTCGCGGAGCGCAATCGTTACGGACTCCCGAACCAGGAAGTACTGGACCGCCTGACTGCTGCGGGTTTCGAGGTGGTGCTGACCTCCAGGGCCGGCGGGGTATGGTTTCGAACAGACGGCAAAACGATCCGGCGCGTGAACTGGCGGTGAAGAGGAGAAACAGGAACCGTTCTGCCCGAAAAATCTCGTTTGGAACAAGAACCTCAAGCATCTTTACGAATATGCATACGCTTTCCGGCAGCGCCCGTGCCCTCCACGCACGAAGTGCTCCGTCGCCATCCCGTGAACCGGCAGCGCCCGATCCTCTTTGACATATGGATACTCTGATCAAAACCGCTTCGATCAGCGCTCCGCGTTCGTGCATAAAAGATATTATAATTGCATTATTGAAATTACGCGAAACGCCGCGGATTCGGGGCGGTGTGAGCGCGGAGCGCCCTTCGGGAGGCTGCGAGAAGCACGCTGGCCGCGTCATTCCTCATTATGTGGGGCCTGCCACATTGCTTCGTCATTTCTTGCCAGCGTGCTTCTCGCAGCCTCTGAACTTCGCGGACTTGATCAGAGTATCCATATGAGCAATCGCAGAGAAGCAAGAGCGCGCGTTATGCAGGCGCTCTACGCGAGTGAGATGGCAGACGGTGAAGAGGCTGCCCACTTCGTCGAAACGATCATTGCGCCGAAACTCCGCGACGATACTGAGGTCCTTGCCTTCGCCAAGGACCTTTTCGGATGGGTCCGGAGCCATATCGCCCGCCTCGACGAAATCATCGGAGCGCATTCGGAAAACTGGGAACTGTCACGCATCGCACTGATTGATCACATTGCTCTCCGGATAGCTATCGCCGAGATGCTGGCGTTCGAGGATATTCCTCCGAAGGTGTCGATCAACGAGGCGATAGAAATCGTCAAGAGATACAGTACGGCGGAAAGCGGGCGATTTATCAATGGGATTCTCGATGCGGTGTTGCTCGACCTGCACAAGCAGCGCCTGCTGAAAAAGTCGGGGCGAGGCCTGATCGGAATGACTTCTATTCTGAAGCGCGCCGGCGCAGATCCGCCCGCGCCCGATGCGAAGTCCGACGAGTGAACGGCGGGAAACCATGGGTTTTATAGCCATAGGAGATATACACGGGTGCGCCCGCACCCTGAAGGCGCTGATCGGGAAATTGGCCCCGACTCCGGAGGATCATCTTGTTTTCGTGGGGGATTACGTGGACCGCGGACCGGATGTCCGGAGCGTCATCGACTTTCTTCTGGCGCTTGCCGAACAGGTTCCATGCACCTTCCTCAGGGGAAACCACGAGGCGATGATGCTGGATGCTCTTGCAGGAAAGGATCAGTACTTCTGGATTATGAATGGCGGCACGCAAACGCAGGACAGCTACCGGGTTGCCGGCGGCGCCGTCGAAATCCCTCGCGAGCATATAGATTTTTTGCGCGCCACGAAACGCTGGTTCGACACACCGGACTTCTTTTTTGTGCATGCGGGCTTGCTGTCGAACTGGACCGTGGCCCGGAGCATGGAGCAGGGCGACGAACACATTTTTCTTTGGGAGCGAGGATTCCTGCATGCGGAAACCCTGGCCTGGGAAAAAACGGTCGTATGCGGGCACACGCCCCATCGTATTCCCCGTAATGAGAAGCAACTTGTGCTTATCGATACAGGATGCGCCTTCCATGAGCATCCCGGTCTGGGCCGCCTGACCGCGGTCCGATTGCCGGAGCGCACCTTCGTGAGCGTACCGTACCAGGGCTGAACCGAAAAACGCATGGCTTTACGCTGCGGCATAACAGGATTGCCCAACGTCGGCAAGTCGTCGCTATTCAATGTGCTCAGCGGCGCAGGAGCGCGCTCGGAAAACTATCCCTTCTGCACCATCGAGCCGAATGTCGGCATCGCCCCCGTACCTGATGAACGGCTTTATCGTTTGGCCGAGCTCTCCGGCTCCGACAAGGCGACGCCCGCCACGGTCGAATACGTGGACATCGCAGGGCTTGTCGCGGGCGCTTCGAAAGGAGAGGGTCTCGGAAACCGGTTTCTGGCGCATATCCGGGAAGTGGATGCGATTGTGCATGTGGCGCGTTGCTTCGAGGATCCCGACGTTACGCATGTCACCGGCACGGTGGACCCGGCCCGCGACATCGGAATCATAGAAACGGAATTGTTGCTGAAGGACCTTGAGTCCCTTGAGCGGCGCATCGAAAAAGTCGCCAAGCAGGCCAAGGGCGGGGACCGGACGCTGCGAGACGAACTGGCTTTTGTCGAGAAGGTGCATGCCTATGTAGGGGACGGCAAGGCGGCGCGTACATTTCCTGTGCAACCCGGGGACGAAGACCGCCTTGATGCGCTTTTCCTTTTGTCTGCGAAACCGGTGCTTTATGTAGCCAACGTGGCCGAGGACGACCTGCCCGATGGGGGCCCCCACGCGGAGGCCGTACGGGAAATCGCCTCCGCGGAAGGATTTTCGTGCGTAGTCGTTTGCGCTGAACTGGAGGCGCAGCTTGCGTCGCTGGGTGATCAAGAGAGAGCGGCCTGGCTGGAGGAACTGGGGCTTGAGGCGCCCGGCATGGACCGGTTCGTAGCGGCAGGCTACGAATTACTGAACCTCATTACGTTTTTTACGACCGGGCCGAAGGAAACGCGGGCCTGTACCGTGGTGCGGGGCGCCCGTGCGCCGGCCGCAGGCGGTGTCGTACATTCGGATTTCGAAAAGGGATTCATTCGCGCGGAAACGATCCGCTACGAGGACTTGATGCGGTACGGCTCGGAAACGGCGGCCCGGGAAGCCGGCGCCATGCGCGCCGAAGGAAGAGAATATGTGGTGGCGGACGGCGACGTGATACTGTTCCGGTTCAATGTGTAGCAAGGAATACTCTGAACTTCGCGGACTTGATCAGAGTATCCCTTGTTTGAAGGGCTTTTTGCCTTGCAGACAGGCGCACGGCGCCTTGCCGCCGGCCCGTTTCTATCATGAACGCGATTCGACCATGACACAGCGCAACGCTTGCTCCATTTTCCGCTTCCCCACATGTTTTTTGACGGGGCTCCTTCTTTTTGTCGCCGCGCTGACCGGCTGCGGCGGCCTATCCATGGAGGGCCCGGACACTGCCATGCCCGCAATGGAAACGAAAGCCGACACCGTGGCCATGAAGGTTTTCGAAGCGTACGGCGGGCCCGGCGCATGGGCGGACCTGCGCTATCTGCGATTCGATTTCGCCACCGGGTCGAACGCGCCCGCGGAGGCCGACTCCACGGTCGAACAGCCGACCCGGAGCGTGCACGGCCGGCACTTGTGGGATCGTATGACGGGAGATTACCGGGTGGAAATGCCGGGCGGCGGGGATACGGTATATGTGGCGCTTTTCAACACACATGCTCCTGAAGAGGGGAGCGTCTGGCTTTTCGGAGAGCGGGTGGGCGATGAAGAGGAATCGGGTATGCTCGAAAGCGCCTACCGCCGGTTCATCAATGACACGTACTGGTTGCTTATGCCCGTCAAGCTGTTCGACGAAGGTGTACACCGAAGCTATCTGCCCGACTCTTCCACGGGCGACCTGGATGTACTGCACCTTTCGTTCGGGGAGGTGGGCCTGACACCGGGTGACCAGTACTGGGTGTACACAGACAAGGAGACGGGCAGGGTCCGGCACTGGGCTTACCACTTGCAGCATCATCCGCCGGACCATGTGCCTCAGCCGATTTCCTGGTCCGACCACAAGGCCTTCGATACGCCTTCCGGCGCCCTGGTCGTTTCGGAGCGAAAGCCCAGCGACGGCTTTGTGTTGTATACGGACCGGGTGGACATGCCCATGGAAGCTCCCGAGGGCGCTTTCACCGATCCGCAGCCCATGTTGTAACCTTCTGACCGGGTGGACTTTCGCTTTCTGATCGCCCGGCGCTACCTTGCAGGCCGCCGGCAGGTCACCCTCATTTCGTTCATCACCGGCATCTCCGTGGCAGGCGTCGCTCTCGGAGTGGCTGCGCTTGTCGTCGTGCTTTCCGTGATGAACGGATTCTACTATTTCGTGCGCGACATGCTGGTTTCGATTGATCCGCATGTGCGGATCGTCGGGGTCGGGAAGGCCGGTGTAGCCAACCCGGACTCGCTGGCTGCGGTGGCGCTTGAACTGCCGGGCGTCGAGTCCGCCTCTGCCTATGTCGAGGGGAAAGCGCTCCTGGCGCCGGAGGAAGGCGCCGAAGTGAACAAGGTGGTTATTGTGCGCGGCGTGGATCCGCAGGCCTATGCCGGCGTGAGCGACGTAGTGGATCGCACAGGTTTCGGCGCGTTCGATCTGGAGCGGCGCAACGGACGTCCCGGACTGGTCGCAGGCATGTCGCTGGCCTACCGGCTCGCCCTCCTGCCCTCCACGGACTCCTCGGCCGGTCGGGTGGCCCTGCTTTCTGCGCCCGATATCGAGGATATGGCGACAAACTTCCTGGGGATCATGGCTTCTCCCCCGGCCCTGTTCGATGTGCGCGGGCTCTTCGAGATGGAGGACATTTATGACGAAAGCCATGTGTTCATCGAAACGAAGGAAGCCCAGCGCCTTTTTCGCACGGGTGATTTCGTAAGCGGGGTCGAACTCCGCCTTGCCGATCTCGAACAAGCCGATGCGGTCAAGCAAATGCTGGCAGCACGCCTGCCCGCGCCCTTCGAGGTCGTCACATGGTACGACCTGCGCAAGTCGCTATACGATGTCATGCGCCTCGAAAAGTGGGCCGCCACCTTTGTACTGGGGCTGATTATCGTGGTGGCTTCGTGCAATATCGTGGGGTCTTTGACCATGATCGTCATCGAAAAGCGCCGCGACGTGGGGGTGTTGCGGGCCATGGGCGTTTCTCGCCGGGATATCCGCCGCATTTTTTTGCTGGAGGGCGTCATGGTGGGGGTAACCGGCACCGTTTCCGGACTGGTTATCGGGCTTGGGCTCGCCTTGCTGCAGCAACATTTCGGACTGGTGCCGCTTGCCGGCGCGGAATCCTTCCTGATCGATGCCTATCCGGTGTTCATAGAGGGCGGGGACCTGCTGACGGTAAGCGTTGCGGCGATCGGGCTTTGTGCGGCGGCGGGCTTGTATCCTGCAGTGCGGGCCGCGGCGATCGAACCGGCGAAAGCCGTGAATATAGAGGCATAGAAACCGGGCAATGCGCGTTCCTCCGGGCTCCTCGCCTGGCCCGCGCCGTATTTTGCGATAATCCGCCTCCCCGCCGTAGTTTTGGCAGATGTTGGCCATTTTCCGGGAAGAGCTGTCGCATAGTTCGCCCTTTCCCATTTCCCGCACGCACAAAATTCCCCTCGCCATGCCGCACGACCGATTCGGCCTTGACGATTTGCCCAACCGCCCCACCAGACCGCGAACGTCGGGCCTGACCCTCGTACTGGACAAAGGCCTCTCTGTACGGCAGGTGGAAGACACGCTGCAAATGAGCGCCGACTATGTGGATGCCGTAAAACTGGGATGGGGAACGGCTGTGGTCACGCCTTGTCTTGAGGAGAAGTTGCGCGCGTACCGGTCTGCGCAGGTGCCGGTCTGCTTTGGCGGCACGCTGTTTGAGGCGTTTTGCATGCGCGGCCTGCTCAACGAGTACCGCGCCCTGCTCCATGCTTTTCAGATCGAATACGTCGAGATTTCCGATGGGACGATTACACTCCCGCACGAAGAAAAACTCGGCTACATTCGCTCCTTCTCGGAAGACTTCAGGGTGTTGAGCGAAGTCGGTTCGAAGGATCAGGCAATTACCCTGTCCCCCGACACATGGGTTCGGATGATCCGTGACGAACTGGAAGCCGGTAGTTGGAAAGTTATTTGCGAAGCGCGCGAGAGCGGGACCGCCGGCGTTTTTGATGCTTCCGGCCAGATCCGGTCGGATATCATGGACGAGATCGTGGAGCATATCGACCCCGGGGAATTGGTTTTCGAGGCTCCCCGGAAGTCCCAGCAGGTATGGTTCATTCGGAAATTCGGTCCTAACGTGAACCTTGGAAATATTCCCCCGGATGAAGTGATTCCTCTCGAAACGCTTCGTACGGGTCTTCGGGGAGACACGTTGCTTTCATTTTTCGAGGCGCCTGGCCAGGGGGCCTGAAGGGAAACAATTCTATAGGGCCTGCTAACTCTATGCAGCGGCGCTCTGCGGGGCCTATTTTTCTGTCAGGCCAGGCGCCGCGAGCGCAGTGTGGCCCAGCCACATAAGCGAGCGGCAACGCCGCATGGCGGGAAAACAGGCCCCGCCCTTCGGGTTCCGCCGGTCACGGCGTCACTCTTCGTTGCTCGTCGCTCATTTGGAACCACCAAACTTCACTCCTCGCGCCTTGATTGACGCCGTGCCTGACGGAACAGAGCATTGCTGCATAGAGTTAGCAGGCCCTAACAGGCTACGTACCTGCCCGGCTAAGCAGGAGACCTTGCTTGTTTCTTCAAGGCAAACCGCTTGCGAAGCCGTCCCGCGTGGCGTATTTTACAAGGCTTCGCTGCAAATATCCTGCAGATAATATCTACAGGCCCGGCACAGTATCATTTGGCATTCGAGACATGTCGCGTAAAGATGACATAACAGGGCGCGGACCCAGGACGGGCAACCACGTTTCCCACGCCCACAACAAGGTGAGGCGTCGCTTCCTCCTTAACCTTCAGAAAAGGAGATTCTACATTCCGGAGGAGGATCGATACATTACCCTGAAAGTGTCGGCGAAGACGCTGAAAACGATCAACAAGAAGGGTATTCAGGCTGTTCTCAGAGAGGCGCGGCGGCAGGGCGTGCGCGTCTGACGCGCGTATGACCCGGCAACGTATGCGCCGGAACCCGTGAACCCGGAGAAAGACCATGGCCAAAGCGAAAGGAGTTCGGATTCAGGTGACGCTCCAGTGTACGGAAGCGCCGGGCACGTCGCGATATTCCACGACGAAGAATCGTCGTAATACGGATCAGCGGCTGGAACTCAAGAAGTATAACCCGAAGCTGCGCAAGCACACGCTGCATCGGGAAATCAAATAGGAGGATGCGGGCACTCTCCCGCAGCCTCAGAAATTTTCGGTAAATCGCCATGGCGAAAGCACAGACATTCGGCGACAAGGTGCGCAAGAAGCGCGGATCCGCCAAGCAGATGGCCAAGATCGTAGCTGCTGAAAAGAAAGCGAACGGCCAGTACAGCTTCCGGGTGCGGATGGTGCCCACAGATGCGGTCCAGGAGGCCCTGAAGGCGGCCAAACAGGCGCGCTGACGGCTGCTTCGTTGTTTTTGATGGCGCGGCCCCGGCAGTGAGTCCGCCGCATTTTGAAGAGAGATATTGCAGGATGCGCCCTTGTCCACAAAATCGAGGCGTGGCGCAGTCCGGTAGCGCATCTGCTTTGGGAGCAGAGGGTCGTCGGTTCAAATCCGGCCGCCTCGACACATACCGGTTCCGGTCGTTGTGCCCATGCGGCTGCGTATCATCCGCGCAAACCCGGGCACATCCCCTGCGCCCGTAGCTCAACCGGACAGAGCGGCGGACTTCTAATCCGCAGGTTGCAGGTTCGAGTCCTGCCGGGCGTGCTTCGGCGCGACAGGAAAAAACACCGGGGATACCTGTCCGGCCCGATGGGATCAAGGAGCCCATCGGGATCGTACGGTACGGCAAATCGGGTGACGTGGCCGAGTGGTTAGGCAAAGGTCTGCAAAACCTTGTACGGCGGTTCGAGTCCGCCCGTCACCTCACAGTGTACAAGCAAAGTCTCTCTCTCTCTCGCCATGTATGCATCGCTTCGCATCCCTGTCCTCTTTTTTGCGCTCGTCGCTATGGCGGGCTGTGTTTCCTATGAAGAAGAGGAGGAAGTGTATACCAGCTCCGTTGCCGATACCATAGGGACGGTGATCCGGCTGGACGACCGGATAGACACGCTCGTTCCCGCGGATGCCGTCATTGAAAAACTGGCAGAGGGGTTCGAGTGGTCGGAAGGCCCTGTCTGGGTGCCCGACGAGGGGGGATACCTTCTTTTTTCCGACATTCCGGTGAACACGATCTACCGGTGGGATGAGAAGGGCGGTCTGTCGCCCTATCTCCGGCCGGCGGGCTACGCGGGGAGCGATCCTTCCGGGGCCGAACTGGGCACGAACGGTCTTATGCTGGATGCGGAAGGCCGGCTTGTGATGTGCGATCACGGCAACCGGCAGGTTGCCCGCCTCAACACCACGAATTTCACGCGCGAGACGATCGCCTCGGCCTATGAAGGCAAGCGCCTCAACAGCCCCAACGATCTGGCTTTTCATTCCAGTGGAGATTTGTACTTCACGGATCCGCCCTATGGACTTTCCGGCCTGAACGACAGTCCTGACAAGGAGCTTCCTTTCAATGGGGTATACCGCGTTGATACGAGCGGCGAGGTATCCTTGCTTACGGAGGAGTTGGGTTTCCCGAACGGGATCGCGTTTTCGCCGGATGAAAAGACCCTGTATGTCGCAAATTCAGGGGGAGCCAATCCCGTTATTCGCGCCTACGATGTGCAGGACGACGGAACGCTGGCGAACAGCCGGGTCTTTTTCGACGGCAGTGCGCTGATCGCCGACGGGGCGGTGGGGGCGTTCGACGGCATGGCGCTCGATACGGAAGGCAACTTGTTCGCAACAGGGCCCGGCGGCGTGCTGGTGCTGACGCCCGAAGGAGAGCATCTCGGCACCATTTCCACAGGAGAACGGATAGCCAACTGCACTTTCGGGGACGACGGCTCGACGCTGTATCTCACGTCGGACATGCTGCTTGCCCGCATTCGCCTCGATGCGCGCGGACTCGGGTTCTGAGATTTCCCGCAGCGCGGATTCTTGCCGCTGCACACGGCGGGCCTTTTGTATCAGAAGGGGGCTTCCTCTCCCCCTACCCCGTTTCCTTCCGCAGGGTTCTGATAGTAGGTCGCCAGGTTTTCGAACCGGGCATATTGGTTGACGAAAGACAGTTCCACCGTGCCGACCGGGCCGTTGCGCTGTTTGCCGATAATGATCTCGGCGATCCCTTCGAGGGAGTTCTCCTGTTCGTCCACGCGGATTTCGTACCGCTCGGGGCGGTAGATGAAGCATACAACATCCGCATCCTGCTCGATGGCTCCGCTTTCACGCAGATCCGAAAGCTGGGGTCTCGGCGGTTTTCGAGCCTCAACAGCGCGGCTGAGTTGCGAGAGGGCGACAACGGGAACGTCCAGTTCCTTGGCCAGCGCCTTCATGGATCGGCTGATGTGAGAAATTTCCTGTTCCCGGTTGGAATAGCGCAGGGTCGTAGCCACATGCATGAGTTGCAGGTAGTCCACGATCACCAGGCCGATGTCATGTTCGGCTTTGAGCCGTCGGCACTTGGCCCGGAGCTCCAGCACGGATAACCCCGGTGTGTCGTCAATGAAAATGGGCGCCTCGGCCAGCCGCCCGGCCGCCTGGGCAAGTTTCTGCCAGTCTTTCTCCTTCAAGCGTCCTGTGCGGGCGTCCTGGGAATCCACACGTGCTTCCGAGGTCAACATGCGCAAGGCAAGCTGCTCTGCGCCCATTTCGAGGGAGAAAATCGCCACGCCCGCCGGGTATTTTTTGTGCAGGGCGGCGTTTCGCGCGCAGTTCAGGGCGAACGCGGTTTTACCCATCGACGGCCGCGCAGCCACAATGATCAGATCGGACCGTTGCCAGCCGCTCGTAAAATTGTCGAGGCGGGAAAACCCGCTTGGAACGCCGGTTATGCCTCCCTCCCGCCCATCAATGGCTTCAAGCCGCTCCAGGGTGCTTTTGATCACTTCCGACACCTTCGCTGCCGGCCGCCGTACTCCCGAGTTCGAGATTTGAAAAATGTCTGTTTCGGCTTTGTCGAGCAATTCGAAGGTGTCCGTACCGGGGTCGTAGGCGTCCCGGACCAGCAGCGTCATCTTTTCGATCATTTGCCGAAGCAGGTGCTTCTGGGCAATGATGCGGGCATGGTATTCGACGTTCGCAGCGGCGCTCATGTGAGCTGTGAGCTCATTCAGATAATCCGCCCCGCCTACCTTGTCGAGTTCCTTGCGCCGCCGGAGCTCCTCCGTCAAGGTGATTAAATCGATGGGTACGCCCTTCCTGAAAAGTTCTGTGAAGGCTGCAAATATTTTCCGGTGTCTGCCGTCGTAAAAACTGTCTTCAGAGAGAATTTCAATCGTTTGCGGCAGTGCGTCGCGCTCCAGAAGAACTGCCCCGAGAATAGCTTGCTCGATGTCCACGGCCTGCGGCGGCACACGCCCGCCGGGCTGCGGGCCCGACATTTCCCTCGGCGGGGCGTCCGGCATGGGTGGAGAATACTGTTCCTGATCAGGCATAAGAGGCGTATACATGATACGGGATCGACGGTCAGGCCGCGTTTCCCGTCAACTGGTCGTAGCGTTCGCGAAGCATCTGTACATCCTCCCAGGCGGGTCGTTTCCATCCGGGATTACGCAGCAGCGCCGCCGGGTGATAGGTAACAAGCAGCGGAAGGCCATGAAAGTCGTGAAATTTTTGCCTCATGGCTTTCAGGGAATCCTGCCGATCGAGCAACGTGGTTGCCGACGTTTTGCCGACGCAGAGGAGGATTTTGGGTTGAATCAGAGCGATCTGCTTGTAGAGAATCGGGGCGTGCGCTTTCACTTCACCCGCAAGCGGGTCCCGATTGTTCGGCGGGCGGCTTTTTAGAATGTTGGCTATGTAGACTTCTTCGCGTGCGAAGCGGATGGCCTCCAGTATCTTGTTCAGCAACATGCCGGCCCGCCCCACGAAAGGTTCTCCCTGGGCATCTTCGTCCGCTCCCGGCGCTTCCCCGATGACCATGAGGTCCGCATCCGGGTTTCCGGTGCCGAACACCGGGTTTTTGCGGGTTTTATCCAGTGGAATGAGCACATTGTCCCGTACGAATGCTTCCACTTCCTCCAGCGTATTCATCTCGTGCAGCGGGGATTCCGCCGGGATGAGCGCATGAATGCGCGCATAGGCTGATCGGCTGTTACCGGTCCCCGGTCCCGAAACGGCCCCATGGCCGAACAGATCGCCACCGGCGTTTTCGGAAGGCGCCATCCTGCTCGTCGGGGAAGAAGGAGTACGGGTCATTTCGGAGGGGGTGCTATCGGATGCCGGTGCGCGCCCGCCGTTTTCCTTGCCGGGATGCGGAAGCGGGACCAAAGGACCGGCGAGGCATTGTTCGTGTTCGATGATGGTTTTCAGTTCTTCAAGAAGGGGCATTGCTGGCATGAAGTCATGAGCCTTCGTCGAATCGGGACCGGTGCGCCGGGATCGATACCGGGTTTTGCCCGCCGGATCGTTACGCTGCAGGCCGATCCGATGTTAAAGTAATGCGATCCAGAATGATTTCCGCGGCCTCCCGTTTGCTCATCATGGGAAGCGCCTCCTCGTGCCCATTACGATTCAGCAATGTGATCCGATTGGTTTCCGTTTCGAATCCTGATCCGGCAGTAAGCATGTTGAGCACAATCCAGTCCATGTTTTTTTCCTGGAGCTTTTTGCGCGCGTTTTCCAGTCCCTCACTGGTTTCCATGGCGAAACCCACAAGGAGCTGTCCCTCGGCCCGGCGTTGTTGCAATGCATAAAGAATATCCGGTGTGCGTCGCAAGTGCAACACCATATTTCCGCTTCCCTTTTTGATTTTTTTCGTGGCGCGTTCCATGGGGGCGTAATCCGCGACGGCGGCGGCCATGATCACAATATCCGCTTCGCGATGCGCCATGACGGCGTCGTGCATTTCCTCGGCGCTTTCCACATTGATTCGCTCCACATGCAGGGGGGTTTCGAGATGTGCCGGGCCGCAAATGAGCGTTACCGCCGCACCGCGCCGGGCGGCCGCTTCCGCGAGAGCAAAACCCATCTTGCCGGAGGAGGGATTGCTGAGAAAGCGTACCGGGTCTACATGCTCCCGGGTAGGCCCCGCCGTTACGAGCACCCGTATGTTTTCGAGATCACGAGAGGCAGCATCGCCGCCTTCCTTGTCTGCAGCGATCATTTTGAGGATGCGCTGCATAATCTCTTCCGGCTCCGGCAAGCGGCCCTGACCTACCAGCCCGCTTGCAAGAGGGCCGTAGGTTGGGGGCATCAGGACATGTCCGCAGGCACGGAGAGTCTCCATGTTACGCTGCGTGGCCGGATGGACCAGCATGTCCTCGTCCATGGCAGGGCAGACGAGAAGCGGACACCGAGCGGCAAGCGCTGTGGCCGTAAGAATATTGTCGCAGAACCCCCCCGCCATTTTGGCCAGCGTCTGCGCGGTCGCCGGGGCAATGACAAAGACATCCGCCCAGTGGCTGAGGGAAATGTGCCGGGTCCATGATCCATCTTCCGCCTCCGGGAAGATGTCCGTAAGAACGGGGTGTCCCGATACCGTGCCCAGGGTCAACGGGGTAATGAAACGGGACGCGTCCGGCGTCATCAGGACCTGAACATCTGCACCCGCCTTCTTCAACAGGCGCACGAGTTCGACGGACTTATATGCAGCAATGCCACCTGTAACGCCGAGCAGGATATGCCGCCCGTGCAATTCGGCATATGGCTTGCTGGCCGTCATGTTCTCACCGAAAGGCCCGGAATGTATTTGAGTGCCTGAGGGAAAGGCGCTCAGCCGGGAAGTGCTCCGGACAAGTCTTCTTTGTCGGGATTCCGGAAGTAAATTTCGTTTTCCTCAAGCTCGCCGATAGCGATCTCGGAGGGCTTGGGACGTTTCTCGTATTCCAGCGATACACGAGCCTGTTCCTCCTGCATCCGGAGATTGTCCATCTCGGATGTAAAACCCTCGTAATACGCCAGTTTTTCGTCAAGTTCAGCCTTCTGTCGCGCGGCTATTTGACGTGCACGTTTCGAAAGCACCACGACGGTTTCGTACACATTGCTGTTCTGTGCCGTGAGGTTTTCGATGTCTATAGTCTTCATTCCCATGGAAGGGCCCCTGTATGCATTTTCGGGAATTCTGTAATTCAACCTCTGATAAACCGGCGGACCACACGCAAGGTTTCCTTGACAGCCCGCTCGACATCGTCGTTTTCGATAACCTTGTCCGCTTTTCTGGCCGCATCGAGTTCCCGGCGCGCCCGGTCAAGCCGGACTCGAATGGTTTCCTCGTTTTCCGTGGCGCGTTCCCGGAGGCGCCGCCCGAGCTCCCTCAAGGATGGGGGCCGAATAAAAACGATAAGTGCATCGTTGCCGAAAATGTTCTTTATTTTGAAGGCGCCGTCAATGTCGATATCGAGCAGGACCGGGTTTTCAGTGCTGGCGCCTTCCAGTTCGGACCGCAGCGTACCGTACAAACGTCCCGGATACACTTCTTCATGTTCGAGCATCTCGCCGGAGTGGATACGCGCCTGGAATTCCTGGTGTGAAAGGAAGTGATAGTCTTTACCATCCTTTTCGTCAGGACGCCGGGGTCGCGTGGTGGCCGATACCGAAAAGCGAAAAGCCGGTATGGCGGCCATGATCCGGTTGGCTATGGTCGTTTTGCCGGAACCGCTGGGGGCCGTGAGCACCACAATGCGCGGGTTGTGGTCGGGGGGTTTCATTCCACGTTCTGTGCTTGCTCGCGAATTTTTTCCAGTTCGTCTTTCATGGCTACTGCAAGGTAGGAAATCTCCGTGTCTCCGGATTTGGACCCGAGCGTATTCACTTCACGATGTATTTCCTGTGCAATGAAATTAAGCTTCCGGCCTTCCGCATGCTCACTTGCGAGGCACTTGCGGAAAAGATTCAAGTGAGATTTCAGGCGTACGCACTCCTCGGTGACGTCCAGACGATCGGCCAGGATCGCAATCTCCAGTTCCAGACGGTGAGGGTCGATACGGTTGTCTTCGAGTACATCAGCCACCCGCTGGCGCAGCCGCTCCCGTGCACCCTCGACCCGCTTCGGCGCGAGGGTTTCAGCCTGCTCCAGCAGCAGGTCGATAGCTTGTAGCCGTTGTTCCATGTCTTTCAGGAGGGCGTCTCCTTCGAGGCGCCGCATGGCTTGCAGGTTGGCTATAGCCTTGTCGAGCGCTTGTTCCGAGGCGTTCCAACCTTGGAGCGTTTCTTCGGGAGAAACCTCCGTCGTCTGAAAAATATCGGAATATCTCAAAAGATGCTTGAGCCGCACCGGTTCGGTGAGCCCGGCCGTTTCACGCAGTTCATTCAGCAGTTCCATGCAATGCCTTACCCCCTCGGGGTTTATCCTGAGGGAAGCAAGCTGGTCTTGTCCCGTCTCCACCTGAATTCGGGCGGTGATCCGACCCCGCGCAAAGTTCTTTTTTATGCGGGCCTGGACCTCCGATTCGTATTCGTTCAGGCTGCGCGGCAGGCGCACGGATACTTCACAGAAGCGATTGTTGACCGAGCGAAGTTCGACGGTCGACGACGTGCCGTTTACCTCCGCTTCCCCAAGACCAAAACCGGTCATGCTGTGTATCATGGAAGCGGGTATTCAGATGAGCAATGGGCGCGGTCCGTAATTTTCCGGTTCGGTTTCATCCGGTCCGGCCGCGAAAACAGAGCGGAGAGGGTGGGATTCGAACCCACGGTACCGCGTGAACGGTACACTCGCTTTCCAGGCGAGCCCCTTCGGCCGCTCGGGCACCTCTCCGGGACATAGTAAACGGTCGCTTATAGGATACTCTGATTAAGTCCGCGAAGCTCAGAGGCTGCGAGGGGTGCGCTGGCAAGGAATGACGAAGCAATGTGGCAGGCCCCACATAATGAGGAATGACGCAGCCAGCGCACCCCTCGCAGCCTCCCGCAGGGCGCTTCACGTCCGCGATGCCCCGAATCCGCAATGTTTTCTGCTGATTTCAACGATGGAATCATGACGTCCTGTGCTTACGAACGTGAAGCGCTGAGCGAAGTGGTTTTGATCAGGGTATCCTATACTTGAAGAGCCACGGGGTTCGTTCCGGGATATTGCCGTACGGGGGCTGTACCGCCCGATGCAGGGCCGGATTATACCTCCATGATTTCCTCCTCCTTGCGGGCGGTAAGCGAGTCGACAAGGCCTGTCAAACGGTCCGTGACTTCCTGCAGTTGGTCGCCTCCTTCAAACAGCATGTCTTCCGGAATATGCTCTGCCTCGCCCATCTTGCGCATTTTGTCCTTGATGTCACGGCGAATGTTGCGAATGCCGATTTTTGCGTCTTCTCCCCGGCTTTTTGCCGTTTTGACAAGGTCCCGCCGCCGCTCCTCCGAAAGCGGGGGTACCGGGATGCGAATCATGGTCCCATCGTTCGACGGATTGAGACCCGTGTTCGATGCTATAATGCTTTTTTCGATTGCTTCGAGCGCGCCCCGATCCCATGGTTGTACGGTGAGCAAGTCGGGCTGCGGGGCGCCGATGCTCGCAATCTGGTTGAGCGGAGTCTGGGCGCCATAGTAATCCACCCGCAGGTTGTCGATCATGGCCGGTGTGGCCCGCCCCGCCCGGATGACATGTAGTTCGCCCCGCAACCATTCGAGGCTTTTCTCCATGTGTTCTTCGGCCTCCTGGAGGAGCGCTTTGAGATGCTCATTGATCATGGCTGGACTCGTGTGAAGGAGAATATTTCCGTGCTGGATACCCCTCGATTTTTCAGGGCGCCACCGGCGGGTTTTCGTTCCAGTGGACAACAGTGCCGATGCGTTTGCCGGAGACGATACTCTGCAGATTGCCCGGCTCATTCACATTGAACACGAGGATCGGCAGTTTCGATTCGCGGCAGAGGGTAAAGGCCGTAATATCCATAACGCGGAGATTTCTGCGAATGACCTCGTCCCCGGAAATTTCATCGTACATTTTCGCATCCGGTTCGGCTTCGGGATCCGCCGAAAAAATGCCGGCGACCCGCGTACCTTTCAAGAGAGCATCGGCTTCGATTTCGAGAGCCCGAAGTGCAGCAGCCGTGTCGGTCGTGAAGTATGGATTCCCGGTGCCGGCGCCGAAGATGACCACCCGTCCTTTTTCCAGATGGCGGATAGCCCGCCGGCGGATGAACGGCTCGGCGATTTCCTCCATCTTTATACTGGATTGCAACCGTGTCTGCAGACCCGCCTGCTCCAGCGCGTCTTGCAGGGCCATGGCATTAATCATTGTGGCGAGCATGCCCATGTAATCCGCATGTGCACGGGTCATCCCGGCATGGGTCGTTCGAACGCCGCGAAAAATGTTGCCGCCGCCGATTACGACGGCCACCTCCATTCCGCGCTCCACAATGGTTTCGATTTCCCGGGCGTATCCGGCAAGCACATCGGGATCAATGCCGTACGACCGGGCGCCCAGCAACGCTTCCCCGCTCAGTTTGAGCAGGATACGCTTGTATGCGCTCCGATGCGTATCGCTTGCCATGATTTCAGGGGGTCAGGAGATTATTCTCCCAGTGCGAAACGAACGAACCGGTGTACGCCAGCCTCCGCCGTTTTCAGCATAGCCTTTACACTCATTGAGGAATCCTTGACGAAAGGTTGTTCGACCAGCACGTGATCCTTGTAGTACCGTTCCAGCTTACCGTTGGCGATTCGGTCAATAATGTGCTCCGGTTTGCCTTCGTTCCGGGCGGATTCCCGCGCAATCTCAAGTTCTTTCTCCTTGATGCTCTCGGGGACATCTTCCTTGGTAGCGGCAACGGGGTTCATGGCGGCCACCTGCATGGCCACATCGGTTCCGGCATCTTCCACTTGACCGTTGCCGTACATGTCCACAAGGACCCCGAGACGGGAGCCCGGATGAATATAGGCGACGATTTGCCCATCCTCGCTTTCAAGCAGGGCGAACCGGCGCGCGACAATCTTTTCGCCGATTTTTCCCGTGGCTTCCACCAGGGTCTGTTCCACAGATCGGCCCTCCGCGAACTCGACGCCCTGCAATGCATCGGTGTTTTGCGGTGCTTTTTCCAGTACGATCCGGGCAATGGCTTCGGCCAGCTGTCTGAACTCCTCGTTCCTTGCTACGAAGTCGGTTTCACAATTGAGTTCGAGGAGCGCCCCTTTTTTTCCGTTGTCGGAAATTGCAGCCACCACGAGCCCCTCATTGGCTTCTCGAGCGGCTCGTTTCTCTGCCACCTTCTGCCCTTTTTTGCGCAGAATATCCACGGCGGCTTCCAGATTGCCGTTCGCTTCCTGGAGTGCTTTTTTGCAGTCCATCATGCCGACTCCCGTGAGTTCACGGAGTTTTTTGACGTCGGCTGCCGTTATAGTCATGGTCGTTTCCTGTCTTCAAAGAGGAATTTGCAAGAGGAGCGATCCGTGCGGCTGCGAGGATCGCCGGTTCGTCAGGATTTCCGCTTGTTGCCTTCCTGGGTTTCCCTGGTTTCTTTCGCCCGCTTGCCTTCGTTCACCGCACCGGCAATGACGGAGGTAACGAGCTGGATCGACTTGAGTGCGTCGTCATTGGCCGGGATCGGGTAATCCACCAGGTCCGGATCGCAGTTCGTATCGATCATTGCAATGATCGGTATGCCGAGTTTGCGCGCCTCCTTTACGGCAATGTGTTCCCGATTGATGTCCACCACGAAAACCGCTCCCGGAAGACGCGGCATAGTGGCTATGCCGCTGAGCACCTTCACGAGTTTTTCGTGTTCGCGGGTATGCATCAGCCGCTCCTTTTTCTTGAGCGTCTGGAAAGATTCGCCTTCCTCGAATCGGGCCAGTTCGTCCATTCGCCGGATGCTCCCGCGAATAGTCTGAAAATTCGTCAGTGTGCCGCCAAGCCAGCGTTCAACCACATACGGAGAATCGCACGATACCGCATAGTTACGGACCGTTTCCCTGGCCTGTTTTTTCGTGCCTACGAAGAGGAGCGGCCTGCCCATGCGCGCAAAACGGGACGCCGCCTCTGCCGCGTTGTTCAGCATCGCCTGCGTTTGCATCAGGTCGATGATATGGATGTTGTTCCGCTGCATGAAGATGTATTTCTTCATCTTCGGATTCCAGCGGGACGTGAGGTGCCCGAAATGCGTACCCGCTTTAAGGAGTTGCTCAATGCTGACCTGATGTCCGGATTTCTGTCCGGTTTCAGGGGCTTCCTTCGGGGTTGCTCCGGGCTCGGAGACGGTCGTTGCGGGTGTCGTTTCGCTCATGAATAGGGCGGAATCCGCCGGGTTTGTTCCTCTACCGCCATCCCTCATGAAACATGACCGGCGCCCCGGCCACCCTGTTGCATGTCAGGCGGTATGTGTGATTAAAAACGGTTGTCCGGTGCATGCGTTACCGCTTGCTGAACTGGAACCGTTTGCGGGCCTTCGGACGACCGTACTTCTTGCGTTCGACCATGCGGTCATCCCGGGTAAGGAGTCCGGCGTCGCGAAGAGGTTTTTTAAAATCTTCGTTAAAATCAATCAGCGCACGAGCAATGCCGAGTCGGATGGCTTCAACCTGTCCCGTCAATCCCCCGCCTTTTGCATTGACCAGCACATCGAATTGCCCGGTCGTTCCGGTCACCTCAAAGGGCTGAAAGATGATCTTACGCCGCCAGTCGAGCGGAAAATATTCTTCATAGGGACGGCGGTTAACCGTTACCTGACCGTTGCCGGCGCGCAGATAAACGCGTGCGGTGGATGTTTTTCGACGGCCTATGCCGATGTGCTGAGCAAGTGCTGCCATGAATGAGGGAGTCGTCGCTTCGCTTGGTTATAAGGTGAGTTCCTTTGGTTTCTGTGCTCCGTGCGGATGGTCCGGGCCGGCGTACACCTTCAGCTTTTTGAGCATCTGACGGCCAAGGGGGCCTTTCGGCATCATTCCCCGGACGGCGTTCCGCACGATAAAATCCGGTTTGGAGGTGCGCATTTCCTCGGGTGTCGTAAACCGTTCGCCACCTGGGTATCCGCTGTAACGAAAGTATTCTTTTGCCGTTTCCTTGTTGCCGGTGAGGCGGACCTTGTCCGCATTCACGACAATCACAAAATCGCCGGTATCCACATGGGGCGTGAACCGAGGCTTGTGTTTTCCGCGTAGAATCGAGGCGATGCGCGATGCAAGGCGTCCGACCACCTGATGCGTGGCATCGACGACGTACCACGTGCGCTCCACGTCGCCGGGTTTGGCGGAATAAGTTTTGAAGCTATTCGCATTCATGGCTGAAATCATTTATCTTGAGCCGCTACGCAGCACATCTTTGCCTGAATTCCCGCACAGGCACCGATCAAGGCGTTTCCGTGGCGTCGGATCATTCCAGTGGAGTACCCGGACGACTCTGACAAACACCTGTTACGAATCAACGTAGCCAAGGAAAATACGGCCTTTGGAGTATTACGTCAAGTTTTTCCACACAGATGCCGACCGTGATTTTATGCAGCGGTCTTGCGACGTCTTTGATCCGCCAGAACCTTCCTCGAAACCGTTACTTGTGCGGTTTTTTCCGCAGTCTGCTTTATTTCCTCGCCTGCCTCCGGGCTATCCAATGCTGTACTCATCCTTTGAATCGCTGGACGAATTGGTGGCTGCCCTGCCTTTTCATCTCGACGACATTTCCGCCATAAACGCAACCTATTTACGCTGGTACGCCTCACGGGACGCCCATGAGCGCGAAGTGATTCAGCTATGGACGTACTGTTTTATCCGAAGATATTTTCTCGTGAAATTCGTTCAGGAAGCATCCTGGAGCGCAGTGGATCTGGATATGATCGTCGAGACCGCGTTTCGCAAAACGGAAGAACGAGAAGGCCAGATCAGGGAGCCGTCGCGTTATGCGAATTGGGTCAGCGTGGTGTGCAAGAATACGTTCCGCAACTACCTTCGCTCGAAACGCCACCAGATACCGATCGGACACGTCCCGTTGCCTTCTCTCGTGGCGGAAACGCCGGTTGCTTACAATGAATCCGGAAAAAGACAAGAGGCCCTGGCCCGCGCCATCGATAGGCTTCCGCCTCATCTGCATGCTTGCGTGCAGCTTCGCTTTCTTACCGGGTTATCGTATACAGAGATCGCGCAGCGGACAGGTCGACCGCTTCCGACCATTCGCGCATACATCTACAAAGCAATCAAACGTTTGCGGGAAGATGCGGAATTTCTAAAAAATTTCGAATAATGGCGCGCGGCGCCGCTTGATCTGTCAGTTGTTCAGCATCACCGGCATGATGAGCATCAGGACATGTTCGCCTTCGCGCTGGGTTTGCGGCGTAACGACGCCGGCGCGGTTCGGAGAACTGAACTCGATAACGACTTCATCGTCGTCGATGTGCCCCAGGACCTCGTTCAGATAGGTTGCATTGAATCCGATAGCCATCTGCTCGCTGTTGTATTCGCATGGTACGGTTTCATGCGCTTCGCTCGCCCGCTCAATATCCTGTGCATGAATTTCGATGTGGTCTGCATTGAGCTTCAACCGTATCTGAGGCGTCAGGCTGGACGAATACAGGCTGACGCGTTTCACTGCGGCGAGTAGCGCATTCCGCTCCACAACAATCCGCTTGTCGTTGTCTTTCGGAATAACGGCTTCGTAGTTGGGGTATGCTTCGGCAATAAGCCGCACCAGAATGCGAGTATTGCCGGCGACGAAGCCCGCATACCCTGCGTCCACGAGAATCGTACATGTTTCTCCGGAGAGGACCTTGCTGGCCAGTGAGATGGCTTTTTCCGGAATGATGAAATTGACATCTTCCTGCGCCGTCATGGAGTCGATTTGCATACGGACAAGGCGGTGTCCGTCGGTCGCGACCGCACGCCCCGGATCCGGACCGATCTGAAAGTACACCCCCATCATGGCCGGGCGCAGTGCGTCCCTGCTGACGGCAAAACTCGTCTTGTCGATCGCGCGTCGGATCAGATCGCCGGTGGTTTCTATACTGTGTTCCGGGTCGAGTTCGGGCAGGGATGGATAGTCGCTCCCATCATGTCCGGACATTTTGTATTCGCCCACATCGGTTTTGAGCACGATCCGGAATTCCTCATCCGCCTGGAAGGAGATCGGTACTTCGGGCAGAGCGCGCAGCGTGTCCAGCAGGCGCCGGGCCGGCACGGCAATGCGTGGGGTGTGGTTTTCTTCAAATTGCACTTCTACCTGTTGTACAATAGTGACCTCCAGATCCGTTGCACTCAGGCTAAGGCGCGTTTCGTCAACCTGTTCGAAAAGAATGCACTCCAGAATAGGCAGGGTGCTTTTTGTGGGGACGGCTCCCCCGGCGGTAGTCAGCGCCTTGAGGAGATCGGCGCTGGAGGCGGTAAATTTCATAGTGTTAATGTTTAATGTATCGCTCCCTCGGGTGGCAGGTATGCGATGGTTTGCAGCACTACGGTTAGCAAAATAGCCATGTCCGGGTTACTAAGATAGCAATGCGCGGGCGAAAGAATCACCGATGACGTATCTCAATTTCCCGACGGATTCGTTTGAGGGTTTCCCGGAAATTCGGGTCTGTCTCCATGTGATTCTCGACCCCCCGGCAGGCATGAATCACGGTAGAATGATCCTTGCCGCCGAAATACCTGCCTATCGTTGCGAGAGAATGCCCCGTCAATTGTTTGCTGAAGTACATACCTACATGACGTGCCTGCACAATCTCGCGTTTTCGCCCCCGGCCAAGCACCAGGTCCTCAGAGACTCCAAGGTATTCGCAGGTGATGCGGCGGATTTCTTCCACCGCCGGTTTTGCATGCGTGTCGATGAGCAGTTCGCCCAGCACTTCCCGAATGAGCGGGATATCTATTTCACGCCGGTGCAACGTGGCGTGCGCCAATAGCCGTATCAGAGCGCTCTCCAACTCGCGGACATTGTTCTTGACATGGTGTGCAATGAATTCGATGAATGCGTAAGGGATGGAGATACCCTGGTCATTGGCTTTGCGATTCAGAATGGCGATGCGTGTTTCCAGCTCGGGTTGCTGGAGATCGGCGACCAGTCCTCCCTGAAACCGCGAGAGCAGCCGGTCGGCCATGCCGGCCATTTCCTGCGGAGCCCGGTCCGTCGAAAAGACGATCTGTTTGCCGGCCTGGTACAGGATATTGAAGATGTGGAAGAGGCCTTCCTGCGTTTTTTCCTGATCGCTGAAGAACTGGATGTCGTCGATGATTAACAGGTCTATTTCACTGTAGAACGCGACAAATTCGTTGCTCCGGTTTGTCCGGAGCGATTGCATATAGTCCGAGGTGAAATAATCACTCGACGTATAGAGGACCTTGTAGTTGCTGTGCTTACGGACATGATTGCCGATGGCCTGAACCAGGTGTGTTTTTCCTAACCCGACGCCCCCGTAAATCAGTAACGGGTTAAAGGTCGTATGACGGGGCTGCTGTGCGATGGCCAGGGCCACGCTACGGGCGAACTGGTTACAATCGCCTTCTATGAATCGGTCAAAGGTGTACGAACCGTTGAGCGGAAGTCCCGAGGCGACGAAGAACGGGTCTGAGGATTCGGAAGCGCCCGGCGCAGCGTGGAGCAGATAGTCCGGGGCAGCCGGTTCGGAAAAGGGCTCTGCCTCGGGAACAGACGCCGGTTGTTTCTTTGCACTGCCCGGCGGATATGCGGATGCTTTTTGATCGTCCTGTTTCACGCTGTCGCTCACGATGGCCATGTCGTCGAAAAACCCGCCGGATGGCGTAGTTCGTCCGATATGCACCTATTATTCACAATCGGGAGTTATTCCCTCGAGGATTCGCATGTTTCATGTTCGGTTTCCGATGGATACGCTCACAGGTTATGCACATCATCTGTTTTTGTACAGGTCCCAATGAATAAAAGACTTAAGTCAAAAATTCGGCCACTTTTCCACATTTCCCGCTTCATTTTATCGTCGCTGGTTACGTATCTCCAGTGGATGAGGCAAACTTGCCAACAACTTACTCACAAACATACCATTTTTTTGCGTTATCCGGAGGAATCCTTCTCCTGACACTCGACAGCGCCTTCTTTTCCTGCGGAACACATGGCAGGATGGTAACTATTTCGGGATCAAAAGACAAGCCGGCATGCCCTGGATTTCGCATGTGCGGGGCGGTACGGAATCTCTGTTTACACCACATGGCATTTCGGGCGAATCCGTGGCGCGTTTTTGTCTTGGAACGCTGGCGTGCATATCTTCGTTTGATGGAACAGATTTGACATGCTGTCATGTTTGCGATAGGTATCGAAGCGCTGGCGTCCGGAGTGCATGAACGAACGTTCAAGCCGGAGGTCGAGGCGCTGGAACTGGACCCTTCGGTGTTTCGGGATGTGGAAGTCACGGCACGCCTTGACGTGGCCGAGGGGCGCATTTTCGTTTCGCTGACGATTCGAGCGCGGGCTACGCTGG
Organism: Bacteroidetes bacterium SB0662_bin_6; assembly: GCA_009839485.1. NCBI lineage: Bacteria > Pseudomonadati > Bacteroidota > Bacteroidetes bacterium SB0662_bin_6. Next base: position 27,137 of record VXPQ01000023.1, on the reverse strand, counting down.
AATGCGACCGTACGTTGCGTTCTTTCGATCGACTGATCGAAGGTACGTACCGCATCCTGTTTTCCTGCGCGGAGTTCGCAGGCGGCAGGGAAGGCAGCTGTAATGAGGTCAGGATAATGGACCCGAGCGATCGGGTTCTGGACCTTACCGATGTTACGCGAGACACGATTTTGCTTGCGGTCCCGGCGCGTCGCGTCGCTCCCGGGGCAGAGGACATAGACATCCCGATGAGGTTCGGCGCCCCGCAAGGAACGCAGGACAGCAGCATAGACCCACGCTGGGAAGCACTCATTGCATTGAAGTCAGAGGAGGACCGGGATTAAGGTCGGCGTTCACGCCGATACGTTTGCCGGTGAACACAGAAAATCATGGCGAATCCAAAAAGAAAACACTCCAAGGCTCGAACACGGCAACGCCGTGCCCGGTACTACGGTAGCTTGAAGCAACCCCAAATAGCGGAGTGCCCCAACTGCGGCACGTCGATGCTCTTGCATCACGCTTGTCCCGGTTGCGGTTATTACCGGGGCCGTCAGGTGATCGAGCCGAAGGAAGCCGTTTAGGCCATACATTGCGTCCGGTCCGCCGGCCGTTTCTCCATATCTTCCAACATGGCCATTCGGGTAGCGGTTGATGCCATGGGGGGCGACAAGGCCCCCTCCGTTGTCGTAGAGGGCGCTATACATGCGCTGGAGGCTTCGGGCGATGATCTTGAGGTGCTTCTTGTGGGGCAGGAAGATGCCTTGCAAGCGGAGATAGCGCAAAGGAAGGAGGTTACCGACCTGTTGCCATTGCACATCATTCATGCACCTGATGTGATCGCTATGGACGAAGCCCCGGCCGCCGCCGTAAAATCGAAGTGGGGTTCTTCCATTCATGTCGGGCTTGGCGCGGTGCAGGAAGGCAGGGCCCACGGATTTGTCAGCGCTGGAAATACAGGCGCCATCATGGCGGCTTCGCTTTTCATACTGGGTAGTTTACAGGGCGTTGTCCGTCCCTCGGTCGTTGCCTTTTTCCCGACGACCAGGGGCCATTGCATCATCCTCGATGTGGGCACCAATGTGGATTGCCGCCCGGAGCACCTGCTTCAGTTTGCGAAGATGGGCTCGATCTATGCGTCCACTGTGATGCAGCTTGAGAATCCGAGGGTGGCCCTGGTGAACCTGGGCGAGGAAGCCCGGAAGGGAAACGAGCAGGTCAAGGCCGCCTACAAACTCCTCCAGGCGTCTCCGGACATTCATTTCTGCGGGAATATCGAGGGGCGTGACATCCTGCACCACATGGCTGACGTGGTGGTCTGCGACGGATTCGTCGGCAACATCCTTCTCAAGTTCGGGGAGAGCGTTGCGTCCGCATTCCCCCAGATGATTGCGGAAGAAATGGAGCGCCAGGCGTTTTCCGACCCGAACAAGAAGATGGTGCATGATGTGCTTTCTGCCGTGCGGCTTCGTTTCAGTTACGAAGAATATGGCGGAGCGCCACTGCTTGGAGTAAACGGCAATGTGATGATTGGACATGGCGGGTCGACGCCCCGGGCAATCGAGCGCATTATTCTTATGGCCGCCGATGTGGCGCGGCATGGGGCACTGGAGGCGATGAACAAGGCCTTCGGCAAATGATGCCCCGAACCATCATCTGTGCAGGGGGTTTGCAGAAGGGGCATTCCCAATCATGCAACCAGCGATCAACAGCGCTATGAGATATGCGGCCATTACAGCGGTTGGGCGCTTTCTGCCCGGCGAGCGGCTTACGAACGCGGATCTTGAGCGAATCGTAGATACCGATGACGAATGGATCCGGACGCGTACCGGCATTCGGGAACGCCGCATTCTCCGCGATCCCGATAAGGCGTCCGCCTACATGGCATCGAAAGCAGCGCAGGATTTGCTGGAGAAGCGGGCGCTGGATCCGGAGGAAATCGATGTGATCATCGTTGCCACCATCACGCCGGACATGTTTTTCCCTGCGACAGCCTGCCTTGTGCAGGATAGCATCGGCGCGTCGAATGCCTGGGGTTTTGATCTTTCCGCGGCGTGCAGCGGGTTTCTTTTCGCTCTTGCGACAGGTGCGCAGATGATCGAAAGCGGTCGCCATGAGAAAGTGCTTGTCATTGGCTCAGACAAGATGACCGGTATTACGAATTTCGAGGATCGGGCAACGTGTGTTCTTTTCGGAGACGCCGCTGCTGCCGTACTTCTGGAGCCTGATCCCGGGGAATGCGGAATCATCGATTTTTACCAGCGCATTGACGGGAAACATGCCGATCTGCTCTCTATGCCGGGAGGTGGGAGTCTGAATCCTCCCACCTACGAAACGGTTGCGAAGGGTATGCATTTTTTGCAGCAGCAAGGACGTGCGGTGTTCAAATATGCCGTGGACGGCATGGCCCGATCCGCCGAAGAGATCATGAAACGCCACAACCTGGGGGTGGACGATATTCGCTATCTCGTTCCGCATCAGGCCAACCAGCGGATCATCGATACTACCGCACGGCAAATGGGTCTCGATAGCGACAAGGTCATACTCAATATCGACCGCTACGGTAACACGACGGCGGCCACAATCCCCTTGTGTTTTGCAGATCGGGAAAGTGACCTGCGCCGGGGAGATGTGCTTATTCTCGTGGCGTTCGGTGGCGGATTTACCTGGGGGTCCTGTTATCTCCGCTGGGCCTACGACGGCAGCAAGGTGGTGAGCAAAGAGGCGGAAGTGCACGTAGCCGCGGAGTTGTAACCGGTCTGCGCAGGTTGTATGCCGCCACCAGCGCGCGCCTCTCAGCCTCCGAACTTCGCGGACTTGATCAGAGTATCCCATAGCGAATGATGAATAAGGCCGTCTTTCTTTTTCCGGGGCAGGGGAGCCAGTACGAAGGTATGGCGGAGGACCTGTACGAGCGCTTCGCCGAAGCCCGCGAGATCATTGATCAGGCGGATCGGCTGTTGGGCTTTCCGCTTTCGGAACTCATGTTCGGCAAATCGGCGGAAGGCGATGCTGCGCTGAAGCGCACCGACCGGACCCAACCTGCGCTGTACGTACACAGCATGGCGGTCATGGCGATACTGCGCCGCACGGATTTGCGGGCGGCGATGGCGGCCGGTCACAGTCTCGGCGAATACAGTGCCCTGGTTGCGGCGGGCGCCCTTTCCTTTGAAGACGGGCTGCGGCTTGTGCGGTGCCGCGGCGAACTCATGGCGAACGCGGACGACGAGCGCCCTGGTGCGATGGCCGCCGTGCTGGGCATGGAGGATGACCAGGTGATTCGCGCGTGCGAGGAGGTCTCGGGGGCTTCGGATTCCGTGGTGGCGGCAAATTTCAATGCCCCCGGACAGGTGGTTATATCCGGAGATGCATCGGCGGTTGAGCGGGCCATGCAGGAGGTGCGCGCCCGGGGCGCTCGGCGCGTGGTGCAGTTGCCCGTGAACGGCGCTTTTCACTCGCCGCTCATGGAGCAGGCCCGTGGAGGGCTCGAACGCGCGCTCTCCGGATGTACTATCCGATCTCCCCTCTTTCCTGTATACCTCAATGTGACCGCCTTAGCCACTTGCGATCCCGAGGAGATACGTCAGGCGTTGGTGGCACAGCTTACGTCGCCTGTGTACTGGTCCAGGTCACTCCGGAACATGCACGAGGACGGCGCCGACGGTTATATTGAGATCGGCGCGGGTAATGTGTTGTGCGGGCTGGCGCGTCGTACGCTTGGGCGGGACATCAAGACAGTTTTTGCGGGGAAAGCCGAGGAACTGGCGTTGATTCTTGCCAGGGCCTGTTAATACTATGCAGCGGCGCAACTTTTGTGTTCGCTTCTTCTGATTCACTGATTTCTTTGGGATAATGGCTTTCGATCTGGACGGAAAAACGGCGCTCGTTACGGGTGCTTCTCGAGGCATTGGCCGGGCTGTCGTCGAAACGCTGGCCGCGGCCGGCGCACGCGTGGCCTTTACATACCGGTCTTCTACGGACGAGGCGCATGCACTTTGCCGAAAATTGCAGGAATCCGGTTCGGAGTGCCTCGTTTTTCAGGGAGACGCCGCGGAGATTTCTTCTGCCGAGGAAGCGGTCGGCGGTGTACTTGAAGCATGGGGATCCATAGATATGCTGGTCAATAACGCCGGAATTACACGTGATGGACTGATGCTTCGGATGAGCGAGCATGACTGGGACGCGGTCGTGGGCACCAATCTGAAAAGCGTGTTCAATTTTTGCAAAATGGCGTATCGGCCCATGATGAAGCAGCGGGCCGGGAAGATCGTGAATATGTCTTCCATCATAGGCATTGTCGGAAACCCGGGGCAGACAAACTATGCAGCCTCCAAGGCCGGCATCATAGGTTTTTCGAAGAGTCTGGCCCGAGAACTCGGTGGCCGCGGGGTAACCGTAAATGTGGTGGCCCCGGGCTATGTAGAAACGGATATGACCGCTGCCTTGAGTGACGCCGCACGCAGCGCGCTCCTTGATACGGTTGCGCTGAAACGCACCGCAACGCCGCAGGACGTGGCGAACGCCGTACACTTCCTGGCCTCCCCCGCGGCGGATTACATTACGGGGCATGTACTTCATGTAGATGGGGGCCTTGCCATGTGACGCCAGCCGGGAGCATATCGCTACCGGCCCGCACGCCAGATACCAGACGTTATGAGCGAGAACGACGAAACCCTGTCATCTTCCTACACCAAGGTCATTGACTTGACCCGTCGCGCACAGCGCGAGGAGCATAACGAACGACAGATCCAGGAAATCCGAGAGGGTGTTGCAGAGCGCCTTCCCGACGCCTCCCTTGACAACTTGCCCGTGAAGGTGCGTGCGGCCCTTGGTGCTGCCGGATGGGATACCCTCATGCCCGTCCAGGAGCAGGTCATTCCCTACATTCTCGAAGGCGCCGACCTGATTGTACAGTCCCGCACCGGATCCGGCAAGACGGGCGCTTTTTTGTTGCCGCTTTTCGAGCTTCTGGATCCATCGCGCCGTGTCGCGCAGGCACTTGTCATGACGCCCACCCGCGAACTGGCGAAGCAGATCAACGAGGTGTTCGAACACATGAAGCAGGCCAATCCCGAAACCGGCGCTCTGGAATCTGTTCTTGTGTACGGGGGGGTCGAGTACGGTTCACAAATCAGGGGTTTGCAGGCGGGCGCCCAGGTAGTAATCGGTACGCCCGGCCGCATTCTCGATCATCTCAGCCGGGGCAACGCCGATCTGCGGCAACTCGACTATGTTATTTTCGATGAGGCCGATGAGATGCTTTCAATGGGCTTCTACCCGGATATGCAGGCGTTGCGACGGTATCTTCCCGCCGAACGGTGCACCCTGATGTTCAGCGCCACAATTCCTCCAAGAGTGCGGTCGCTCAGCCGCGATTTTCTGACGGAACCCCGGTTCATTTCGTTGAGTGCGGGCAAGGAGAGTATCGAGACGATGGAATACCGGTATTATGTAACCGATCCGATGGAGAAGGATCGCGTGCTGGTGCGCCTGTTCGAGATTGAAAATCCCGAATCAGCGATCATATTTGTCAACAGAAAAAGAGATGTCGAGTATTTGACGACGTTTCTGCGGAATTATGGCTATAGCGCCGATGCCATTTCCGGAGATTTATCACAGCAGGCCCGGGAGGCAGCTCTTGCCCGAACCCATGCAGGAGAAACGCGCTTTCTGGTCGCCACGGATGTCGCTGCCCGGGGGATTGACATATCGGACCTCAGCCATGTATTCATGTATGACGTGCCGCAAGATCCGGAATACCTGATTCACCGGTCGGGTCGTACCGCCCGCGCCGGGAAAATAGGCGTCGCTGTCGTACTTGCCACCGTGGAGGATGAGACGGACCTCATCCGTTCCGCAATGCGCTATGGGGTACCGGTGGAGAAACGCCCCCTCCCGACGCCGGAGGAGGTGAATGCGCGCGTTGCGGAGCGTCTTACGGTCGCGTTGGAGAATCGCCTTCGCGAACGAACGAATATGGATCGGGAGCGCGACCGGCAGTTTGTGCCGCTTGTCCGGGAACTGGCCCGGGAAGAACCGGAACTACTTGCCATGCTCGTGAGCGACATCCATATGAACAAGGCGCAGACGGTGCAGACGGTGCAGACGGCGCAGACGGCGCAGACGGCGCAGGAGGAAGTGAAGGAGCCCAAAAGTACTGGCAAAAAGCCGCGGAATCGGGCGCGTTCCCGCGGTAAGAAAAGGTAAGAGGAGTACGCTTTTTCCGTTGTGCTATCCCGCTGCTTCAGCCGTTTCTTCCGCCGGCGTCAGGGGTAGTTCAATGATCATCTCGGTGAACTCTCCCACTTCGGTATCTACACGGATGGCGCCCCCGTGCTCGCGGATAATGTCGCTGGACATAGCGAGGCCGAGCCCGGTGCCCTTGTCGGTGGGCTTCGTAGTGAAGAACGGATCGAATATCTTTTTCATCACATCGGGGGGAATCCCGGGGCCGTTGTCCTTGATGCGTATCTCGACAGAGTCTTCCTTGCGCCTGGTGGTGAGCCACAGCGTCGGCATGTAGTCCTTGATCCCCACTCCGGCTGCTGCCTTTTCACGTCGCTTTTCGTCGATGGCATAGCAACTGTTGTTCACCATATTCAGGAAAACGCGGCCCAGATCCTGGGATATGACCTTGAGAACGCCTGCATCCGGGTCGAAGTCCTCTTTTATGTCGAGTTGAAAGTCAGAATCGCTTGCCCGTACGCTGTGGTAGGCAAGACGGGCATGTTCATCGAGCAGGTTGTTGATGTCGGTGTCCTGGTGTTTTGCTTCGCCCCGCCCCAGCATCAGCATGTCGTGAACGATGCGGTCGGCGCGCTCGCCGTGATGTTTGATACGCTCGAAATTGCTGTTCAGGTCGTCCGTGATTTCCTGGATCAGGTCCTGCTGATCCTCGCTTAGCTGTTCGTCATTTTCATTCAGCACTTCGTGCAGTTCCTCAAGAAGTTCTTCCGACGCCTCGGAGAAATTCTTTACGAAGTTCAGCGGATTTCTGATTTCATGGGCGACACCCGCGGTCAATTCGCCAAGGGCCGCCAGTTTTTCCTGCATGACAATCTGATCCTGGGCCTTGCGCAGTTTGTCCAGCACGCTTTCCAGTTCATCGTTTTTCGTCTTCAGATCTTCCGCCAGTTTTTCCACGAGGTTGAGTCGCTGCACTTCCAGAGCATGGCGCCGGAATACCTCGAGGGCTCCGGCCATGTCGGTAACCTCGTCGTTTCCGCCGATCTCGACCTCAAGTTCCAGCTCTCCCTCGGCCATGCGATGCATCCAGTCCGACAAGCGTTGAATGCGGGAAAGCAATATGCGGCCGACGAATAACCAGGCAATAAGAATGGCTCCGACGATACTGACAATACTGATCGAAAGGAGCAGGGTGCGGCCCGTAAAGATGGCATTCGCAGAAGCGTCGGTGGCTTCCTGCGCACTGTTGCTCGCCGCAATCACCAGACTGTCCACTTCAGCGATAAGGCTGGCCGCCTCGTTGCTGTTGTATGCAAGCAAGTCCCGTTGATTCTCGGCGAGCCGTAGTTCCTCCTGCAGTAAAACAAAGCCGCTTTCCTCTCCCGTCCCCAAGGTGTACAGTTCGTCGAAAGCCGGAATAAGTTCGGCATGAAAAGGGGAATCCTGAAGCACCGCCATATTACGTTCAATGCGGCTGGCGGCGGCCTCGAAACGTTCCCGTAGCGGCTCGATCGTCGCAGCGGAGGAGTGAGTAAATGCGTTCACCAGCAACTCCGTGGCGATGTTGGCGTCCGCTTGCAATTCGGACAAGTGGCGGTACCGCTCCAATTCCTCTTCCGAGAGATGCTCCGAGCGCTCCGCCGGGGGAGTGCCGAGGTCCCGGTATCCGGTGGCCGTGTAGAAATACTGGTCATCGATGGCCGAGACCACTAAACGTTCAAGGTGGTTACGCAGGTCTATGATTTGTTCTCGTAAATTTTCCCGCGCCACAGCCAGTTCGAACATCCTTTCTCCCTGGTCTTTGATGGCTTCGATGTTGGCGGTCAGCGTGTCGGAATGGGCGCGAATGCGCTGAGAACGCTCATCGGTCCCCTCGCTGCTTTCCAGAACCGCCAGTTGCTGATCAAAGGATTCACGGGCTTCGATAATGCTTACATAGATTTCTTCGAATATCTCAGGGGTTTCAGCGGCCGTCAGGCGTGGAGCGGCAACCACCAGGGTCCCGCTGTATTGGGCAATCTCAAAGGCCGCCGCCATCTCGGGAATGGCGCCTTCGTTTACATCGCTCTGGGCTTCGCCGACCTGGTTGAAGGAAAACCACCCGACCAGACTTGCGGCCACGGTCAGGGCCACAGCGCCTCCAATACCGGAATAAAGTTGGGTGGAAATCCGGAAGCGACGGTTCTTCAGGCTTTGCAGTGAGTTAGCCACAGATTTCGTCTATGAACGAGTTGACGAGGTAACTAATTCATTGGCCACAGAACGGGCAGTTGTTTCCACAGACGATCTGTGTCCATGAGCGAGTTGACGGGATAATAGCGACCATCTTCCCCTATCATGGTCAGGAATACGGTGTCTGATCCCTGATTGTCGTGTTTCCCGTAGCGGAGTTTGAAGCCGTTGATGTCGATGTCGGCGCTGCCTGTCTGTTGCAGGCTATCGATGAAACAGTTTCTTGTCACATCCCGGGCACACCTTTCCAGTCCGGCGGCGGCCAGGCGTCCGGCCAGATAGCCTTCAAAGGAGACAAATCCGGGAACTTCTTCGGGGGCATAGGCCGACAGGGCGCGCTGGTAGGCGGCAACCACCGGGAGGGTCTGGTCCATCGGGAAAGGCACCACCTGGGTTACAAAGACTCCGTCGCCTTCCTCCCCGAGTTCTCTGGCCAACGCGTTACTGCCCACAAAGGAAATGGTTATGAAAACGGGATTCAATCCCGTATGCCTTGCCCATGAGATCAGCGCGGCAACCGGCTGGTACGCCCCCACGAGAATCACTGCTTCGGGATCGCCCTGACGCAGATCGAGGAGGGCTGTCTTGACAGCCAATGTATTCCGCGTATACAATCCGATGGAGGCTGGCTCCATCCCGCGTTTTTCGAGCGCCTGTCTTGCTCCCAGATAGCCCGCACGACCGAAGGAATCGTCCTGATAGAGTATCGAGATGCGCTCGATATCCAGATCTTCTGTAAGCCGGGCAACCATTTCCTCGGTTTCCTGGTCGTACGAGGCCCGCAGGTTGATAATGTTATGCCATGTGGTGTCGCGCAGGAAGGCGGCGCCAGTGAACGGAGCGATGTAAGGTATATTTGCATCTGCGGCAACCGGAACGGCGGAACGGGAAGTGGGCGTGCCGACTGCGCCAATCAGCGCAAACACTTTTTCCTCCTCGATCAATCGAACGGTATTCTCGATCGCTGCTTCGGGTTCATAGGCGTCGTCAAGGGATATCAGTTTCAATTGCCGTCCATGAACCCCGCCGCGCCGATTGACTTCATGAAAAGCGGCCTGGATACCCCGTTGCATCCCTTGACCAAGTTCCTGAGCTGGTCCACTGAAGGCCGCGGATTGGCCAAACACGACCTGTTCGTCGGAAACGCCGATTCCCTGAATTGCTACCGAAGCGGTATCCGGCAACGGAGCATCTTGCGGAGTACTTTCAGAGAAGGAGGTTGTCTCTACGTTTCCTTCCGGAACCACCTCGCCTTCACTTTTTTCGATCCCACTGCCCAACCAGGTCCATCCCTCCGGAATAGTGATGGAAACAATGAAAGGGCCAGTTCCCGCCAGAACCAGCATCAGAAGCACAGCTGCCAGTAGGCCGGATAGTTGCTTCATGAAGGTTTGTGCATGATCAGCGTCAAATGATTCTGGTCTGCTTCCCGCCGGTAGCGCATATCATCCGTCATGGTGCGCACCAGATGTATACCCAGACCGCCTATGGCGCGGTCGTCGATATCCGAATCCGTATCCGCCTCAGGGGCATCCGTTAGCGGATCGAAGGGTCGTCCGGCATCGATAATCTCAACGGTAAGGACATCGTCTTGAGGGTCCATCGTTATCTCGAAATCGGACACTCCCTCCATATGACAGTATTTTATACAATTCATTGCTACTTCTTCAATTACCAGATTGATTCGAAAGATGAAATCGTCCGGCCAATTATTCTGAACTGCAAGCTCGTCCACGGCCGCGAAGATACGCTCCAGTTCTGCGACTTCCGTTTTGATTTTAAGAGAGAGCATGAAGATGTCGGATGTCAGTTTTCGGGCCGGTGGATTGCCAGGCAGGTAATGTCATCCGATTGCGGCGCGTCGCCGACAAAAGCCTTTATTCCGTCAAAGATCGCCCGTGTAATTGCCTCAGGTTCTCCTGAGGAAGCCCCCTTGAGCATATCGAACAAGCGCTCTTCGCCCAACTCTTCCTTGTCCTCGTTCATGGCTTCCGTGACGCCGTCCGTATATAAAGTGAGCGTTTCGCCGGGCGCGAGCGTGATCGTGTTCTGCTCGTATTCCAGCTCCGGCATGACCCCGATAGCCACTCCGCCGGTCAGCGGGAGCATGGAGCAGCTTTTATCGGAATGAAGAACGACCGGGCTGTTATGCCCCGCGTTCGCATACGTAAATTCTCCGCTTTCGGGGTCATATATCCCGTACAGCAGGGTCACAAACATCATGGAATCGTTTTTCTCGCACAGCATATTATTTACTTCCCGCAGGGCATCGGAGGGCGCTGTGCTTCCAATAGCTGCACCTTTTAACAAGGTGCGGCTGGACATCATGAACAGGGCGGCCGGCACCCCTTTGTCCGACACATCGGCTATGGCGAGGCCGACCCGACCCCGTCCCAAAGGAATCACATCGAAAAAATCTCCACCGACATTGCGGGCGGGCTCCATGTCGCCGAAAATGCGGTAGTCGGGCTTGTTGGGGAATTCAGTAGGCAGAATTGCCCGCTGCATCTTTCTGGCGATATCGAGTTCGTTCTGCAGCGAAACCAGTTTATCACGCGAAGCGAGCGCTTCGCGCCAACGCGCCATGTGTTCCAGGGTCCGGTCAATGGTAATTCTGAGATCGTCGAAATCGACCGGTTTGGTGATGAAGTCGAAGGCGCCGCGGTTCATTGCCGTGCGAATGTTCTTCATGTCACCGTAGGCGGAAATAATCACGGAGCGAATATTCGGATCCAATTGCGCAATCTGGTCAAGCAGGGTCAGCCCATCCATTTGCGGCATATTGATGTCCGAGACCACCATATCAATATCTTCCTGCTCACGAAGCCGCTCCAATGCCTCTATACCATTGCCCGCAAAGACGAAAGTATACTTACCAGACCGGATGCTTCGCCGCATGCGTTGTAACATGAGCGGCTGCAAGTCCGGTTCGTCGTCCACGACGAGGATCTTGTACGGATTTTTGCTCATCCCCGGATATTTTTGTCATTCCCCGGCTTGGCCGGCACCATAAAAACCTTGCTCAATCAATGATCCCGATTATCCAAGTGCAGCCATCGCTTCATTTTGCGATTCGTGAATCGGGATGATTTTGTCGAAGCCGCTAATTGCAAAAATATCCTTGACCGAAGCGATGAGTGAACATGCCGCAAATGATATGTTTTCTCTCCGGAGCTGCTTGGCGAACATCAGAATTACACGGAGGCCGGCACTACTGATATACGAAAGGTGTTCGAAATCGAGGATCACCTTTTGCCCGCCCTCCTTGATCGCTTCTTTCAAGGCTTCCTGGAATTCGGGGGCGTTACTGCCATCGACACGCCCTTCGGTCACTATGACAAGGCTCCCGTTTTTGTTTTCGGTAGTTACTTGCATTGACTCTACCTCCGTGAGAGTAGTTGTTTCGCAGTTTGTTTTCTTGTTTCGCTACAAGTCGCGGCCATGTTTTTGGGCGCCAAACAGGAGCTTCCTTCGTTCATGCTCTTTCTTTTCAACCCGTAGTCCGTAGACATGGTTATACTCCTGTCAAGGCTGTACGGATCTGTCCGGATTATAATAGGTGCAATAAAGTAGTCCAAGGTCCTGTATCTCCAGTTGAGCAGCCGGGGAGGGGGTTCTTTCGCCAGAAATGCGTTGCCCCCTGTAGCATCCATTACCGAATATGAATCGTTCTGCGTCATTGTGATACAGACCCTGCCTGGACCCGAAAATCGGGGATTCACAGGACAGAATCCGGTGCAGTCTAATGTTTTTGATAGAGGAAGTCAAGGGGGAACGACAAGGATAAAAAGACGTAATTCCTCTTTTTGTGGGCGGTACCGGATTCGAACCAGTGACCTCCTGCTTGTAAGGCAGGCGCTCTAAACCAGCTGAGCTAACCGCCCGGTTCGCACCGGTACGACGCATGGTGACGCTGTCGCCACGCATGCCGAACCATCTGACCGAGCGGGAAACGGGATTCGAACCCGCGACCCTCAGCTTGGGAAGCTGATGCTCTACCCCTGAGCTACTCCCGCTGTACTCTTCCCCGGTACTCCGTCAGGAAAAAGGGGTTCCGAAGACGTTGCTTCACGAGATGCGAAAACATACCCGCAGGTATGTGCGTATAACTATGTTCTGTACCTGCGATAAAATAGTCGAGATGCGTTTTCGGATCACCGTATTATGAAACGTACTTATCAGCCAAGTAGACGCAAGCGCGCGAACAAGCACGGTTTCCGTGCCCGTATGAGCTCAAAAAACGGGCGCAGGGTGCTCAAGCGCCGGCGCGAGAAAGGCCGTAGCGTCCTTACCGTAAGCGACACGCGGTCCGGCAAATAGTCTGAGGTCGTGGTCGTGCCAGAGGATGGGAGCCTGCGCCCGTTTCAAAAATTGCCGCGCTCATTCCGCCTTAAGCGGAAGCGTCTGATTCGCCCCTTGTTTGACCGTAACCGGGAGGATGTCGGTACGGTGAGCAAAGGATGTATTCGGCTTGTGTACCGGATCGTGTCTCGTGCGCAACTCGAGGCAGATGCACCTGTCCAGATCGGATTTGCGCCCAGCCGCCATGCAAAAGCTGCAAGTCGCAACCGTATCAAGCGGTTGCTGCGCGAAACCTACCGGCTGCATCAGCAGGGAATACTGGATCGTTTTTCCGGTGCGGAACGTGCGTTGACGATGATGATCATTCATCGCGCCGGTCGACAGGACGATGCCCGGCCGGGCTTCCGGGTGCATGCCGATCTGCCGGAAGCGTTGCAAGAACTCTGCCGCCGTCTCGACGAATCTTCCATGCGTTCGGAACGTCACACCTGACTTCCCGTTTAGCGCGACGGCGTTTCGGCACGTTTGTGGATACGTTGCAAGCGCAAGCAATACCCGTCCATCCTGTAATACGAGCAAGGGGAACCTGATTTGGACCGCAATGTCGTCATCGCAACCGTACTGGTGGCGATTATCATGTTCGTCTGGCTCTGGGTGTTCGCCCCTCCCCAGCCGACTGTGCCTGCCGGCGATCCGGCAGTGCAGGAGGAGCTCGCCGAAGATTCGCAGGCCACGGAACGAACCACTACAGGGGGCGCCCCGCTTGCGCCCGGGTCCGGCGACGTACTGTCAGGCGAGGAGTTGTTAGCTACAGAGGCAGTTACCCGGGATACGTCGCTTGTCGCGGCGTTAGCGGGCGAAGCCCGTTTCATCACGGTCGATACCGATCTTTATAGAGCGGTTTTCTCGACGAAAGGCGCCACGTTGATCTCTTTTTCCCTGAAAGAATACAGGAAATTCGATCAGGAAACGCCCGTACAGATGGTGGACACCACCGGATCGGGGGCGCTGGGGATCGCCTTTACGACACCCCGTTCCCATCTTGTCGATACGCGCGCGCTGTATTTCGATACGTCCTACGAGGGCGATACCCTGCACGTGGGCGCCGAGCCGGCCATGTTACACTTCGAAACGGGTATTCAGGGCGGCGTATTGCGGCAGACCTACACATTTCATCCGGGCGAATACGAAATCGGCCTGCGTGTGGACCAGGAAAATGCGGCGGCCTTTTCTACAAGGGAGGGATACGAGTTGATATGGACAGGAGCTATTCCCTTCACGGAAAACGATACGAACGAGGAAGCCAAGGCGGCCGGGGCCTATGCGCGTAGCGGGGGCGAGGTCGAGAACGTATTGCTCAGGAAAGAGGACTTCGGAGAGCAACGCCTTTCCGGAAACGTGACATGGACCGCTATCAAGACCCGGTATTTCACTTCTGTCATGATTCCCTCTTCCGGCACCCGTGGCGCCGAACTCATCGGAGAGCAGACGGGGGAGCCGGGCAGCGAAGGCTTTCGACAGGACTACGACATGCGCCTGCTTATGGCGCAACCGGAGGATGGGCCGGACGAGTTCCGGCTGTACATCGGGCCGATGGAGTTTTACCGGATCAACGACTACGATCTCGGCCTTTACGACATGGTGGATTACGGCTGGGATTTTTTCGAGTGGATTACCCGGCCCCTGGCCCGGCTGGTTTTTATTCCTGCGTTCACGTTTCTGGCGAAGTTCATTCCCGGATACGGCTATGTCATCATTGTCTTCGCCATTCTGATCAAACTGGCCCTGTACCCGCTGACGAAGAGCTCCTACAAGAGCATGGCCCGGATGCGCGAGTTGCAACCGAAGATGGAGGTCATAAAGGAGAAGTACGGGGACAATCCCCGGAAGCAGCAGGAGGAAATGATGAAGATGTACAAGGAAACCGGCGTCAATCCGGTGGGCGGTTGTCTCCCTATGCTGTTGCAGTATCCCATCATTATCGCGCTGTGGCTTTTTCTTCCGCAGTCCATCCAGATCCGGCAGCAGGGATTTCTGTGGGCCAATGACCTGTCAGCTCCGGACGTTATTCTAAATCTCCCGTTCACCATTCCGTTTTACGGCGACTTCGTAGCCGGCTTCACGCTGCTCATGGGCATCTCGATGATCGTTCAGATGCGCATCCAGATGACCCCTTCCTCGAACCCCCAGATGAAGATCATCACCTATGTAATGCCGGTGATGATCTTCGCCATTTTCAATCGCTTTGCGTCCGGCCTGAGCCTGTACTACCTCGTGTATAATGTGGTGACTGCCGTGCAGCAAAAGGTTATCAACCGGCATATTGCCGATGCCAAGGAGGAAGAAAACGGCGAGCCTGCGCCGAAAGGCCGGGGTAAAAAGCAAGTGGACGGAAGAAAGAGAAGCCGTCAGGCTCTTGCCCGGACAGGGAAGGCAAAGGCAGGCAGGCGGAGACCCGGCGGCCCCCGTACGACCGGGAGGCGCAAGTAGTCGCCGAACGCGCCGCAAGCGATTTTTTCAACCGTATCGCTTCATGCGCCATGCAAGCTTCCAGCGATACCATTGCCGCCATCGCAACGGCCAGGGGGCGCGCTGCGCTGGGTATCGTGCGCATTTCCGGCCCGGAAGCCGTAGTGATCGCCGCGGCCTGCTTTGAGGGGGCGGATCTTCGGGGAGCCGCCTCGCATACGGCGCATGTGGGCTATGTGGCAAGCCGCGACGGGATACGCATCGATCAGGTAGTCGCTACGCTTTTTCGGGCCCCCCGTTCGGCGACCGGCGAAGATGTCGTGGAGTGCTCGTGCCATGGAGGCGATTTTGCGAGCCGGCTCGTTCTGAATCGGATGCTGGAAGAGGGCGCGCGCCTGGCCGCCCCCGGCGAATTTACCCAGCGGGCTTTTCTGAACGGGAAGATGGATCTGGCGCAGGCCGAGGCCGTGGCCGATCTGATCCACGCTTCGTCCTCTCTGGCGCACCGCGTGTCCGTTTCCCATCTTCAGGGCCGCTATTCCGAGGTGCTGGCGGATGTGCGGGCGGACCTGCTCGAACTCTGTGCGTTCCTCGAACTCGAACTGGATTTTTCCGAAGAGGATGTGGCGTTCGCCGATAGGGAACGCCTTGAAGCGCTTCTGGATGGGAGCGAAAAACTGCTGGACGAATTGCTCCGGTCCTGGCGGCTCGGGCGCCGGGTGCGCGATGGGGTGCGTGTCGTGATTGGCGGGCGGCCCAATGCAGGGAAATCCACCTTGTTGAATGCCTTGCTGGGAAACGACCGCGCTATAGTAAGCCCTGTCCCCGGCACCACGCGCGACGAAGTGGAAGGCGAGGCGGAAATCGACGGCTTGCTGTTCCGGTTCACGGATACGGCGGGTCTCCGGGACGCAGCCGACGCCATCGAGGCGGAAGGGGTGCTGCGCGCCGAGCGAGCCATAGAGCGGAGCGACGTGCTCGTGTATGTGTATGACGTCGCAGTGGGTATGGATGCAGGCGAGCGGGCTTTTATCGAGGCGATAGCGGAGCGGGGTGCTCCCCCGGTGCTTCTGGTGGCGAACAAGACGGATCTCCTGAGACAGGATAATGGGCCGATCAATGATGAGGGACAACCCGATGTCTTTGCCTTATCGGCAAAACGGGCATTTCGGGACGAAAAGGAGTTACAACCTCTGATAGCCTGCCTGCTCAAAACGGCGGGCGGTGATCTGAGCCTCTCCGAGGGCTCGCTCGTCGTGACGAACGAGCGGCATCGCAATCACCTGCGCAAGGCGCTCGATGCGGTGCGGGCGGCTCGCCGGAGCCTCGGCGCCGGAAGCACCGGCGAACTCCTGGCTTTGGATCTGCGGGTTGCCTTGCATGAGATCGGCGCCATCACCGGAGAGATCACGAACGAAGATGTGCTGGATCAGATTTTCTCCCGATTCTGCATAGGAAAGTAGGCGGCGGGAGCCATTGCCTGCCTCGTGTCGTTTCCATCCATGCACGAACCGGCGTTTCCGCGGGTACACAGGACGGGATATTATCGAAGACCGGAAGCATGCATCCTTTTGCGTACGATGTCATTGTGGTTGGCGGCGGGCACGCCGGGACCGAGGCGGCTGCGGCGGCCGCGCGTATGGGCGCTCGCACGTTGCTGGTTACTATGAACCTGCAAACCATCGGGCAGATGTCGTGCAATCCGGCCATCGGCGGCATCGGCAAAGGGCATATTGTCCGTGAAATCGATGCCCTTGGCGGCATTATGGGCAAGGTGACCGATCGCGCCGGCATACAGTTTCGGATGCTGAACCAGCGCAGAGGCCCCGCTGTGCAGGGGCCGCGCGCGCAGTGCGACCGGGTAGCTTATGCGGCGGCGGTTCGGGAGGAGCTGGAGGACATTCCCGGTCTGTTCATGCGGTCCGATATGGCTGTCGAGGTGTGTACGGAGCAGGGTCGGGTGACGGGCATACGTACGCAAATCGGGCAGGCGTTTCATGCTCCGACGGTCATTTTGACCAGCGGCACCTTCATGAACGGGATCATTCATATCGGGGAACGCCAATACGGGGGCGGACGCATGGGCGAGCGCGCTTCGACCGGATTGACCGCGTGCCTCGAAAAGCTCGGCTTCGAGAGCGGACGGTTGAAGACGGGTACCCCGCCGCGCATTGACGGGCGCACGATCGACTATGACCGGTTGGAGGAACAGCCGGGAGATCCGTCGGCTACCCCGTTTTCCTTTCTTACCGACCGGCTTCCGGAAGATCAGATAAGTTGCTGGATTGCCTATACGTCTCCCGAGGTGCATGACGCGCTGCGGGAAGGATTCGACCGGAGTCCCATGTTCGCCGGACGGATCGAGGGCGCCGGTCCCCGGTATTGCCCGTCGATCGAGGACAAGATCGACCGGTTTGCCGGAAAGGACCGCCACCAGCTGTTTCTGGAGCCGGAAGGCCGCAACACCTATGAGGTGTATGTGAACGGCTTCTCGACCAGCCTTCCGGAAGAGGTGCAGTTCGCGGCGCTGCGCAACGTGGTCGGTCTCGAACAGGTGCACATGCTGCGTCCCGGCTACGCGATCGAATACGATTATTTTCCTCCGTATCAGATACGGTACAGCCTGGAGACGAAGCGGGTCCGTGGACTGTTTTTCGCCGGGCAGATCAATGGCACGACGGGCTACGAGGAGGCTGGCGCACAGGGGCTCATGGCCGGGATCAATGCGGTGCGGTACTTGCAGCGCGAAGACCCGGTCGTCCTGAAACGGTCGGAGGCCTACATTGGCGTGCTCATCGATGATCTGGTGGCCAAGGGCACGGACGAACCCTACCGCATGTTCACTTCGCGGGCCGAACACCGGTTGCTGCTCAGGCAGGACAATGCCGATCAACGCCTGACGGCGCTGGGTCATACGCTGGGTCTCGCGACGGATGCCCGCTACGAACGGATGCGGGCCCGACAGCATGCCATCGAGGCCACACGGGCGGCTGTCGAGGCGGTAACCGTATCACCTGACGCAGTGAATGCCTACCTGGAGCAGGTGGGCACGGACCCTCTCCGGCGGCCCGAACGCCTTGTGCAACTGGCGAAGCGTCCCCAGGTCTCGCTCGACGACCTGCTGGATCATATAGGCCGCAAGGAGGAACTGGTCACGCCGGCGCCGGGACCGGAATCTGCAGCACGACAGATCGAGATAGATCTGCGGTATGAGGGATACCTCGATCGCGAACGTGACCTGGTGCGGAAGATGGAAGAAATGGAATCGCTTCGCCTGCCGGAGAATTTCGATTACGAGGCTATCGAGCATATCACGCTGGAAGCGCGGGAAAAATTGTCGAAAATCCGCCCGGACAATCTGGGGCAGGCGTCGCGCATCAGCGGGGTCAGCCCGGCGGATGTGTCGGTGCTCCTGGTGATGCTGCGGAAGCGCCCGGTAAGGAAGCCGTCTCCTTCGCCCGTGGCTACCTGAGGGTCCTGGCATGCCTTGGGATCCTTTTCGGGCACTGAGCGACGAGCAGCGGCGTCTCCTGAACGCTTACCAGGCGATGCTCCTCGATTTCAACCGGCGCATCAATCTTGTTTCGCGCGACGCGGATGCGGAAGCGGTCCGGATGCATTGTCTGCACTGCCTGTTTCTGACGCACCGGCGCTTTCTTCCGGGGGCGGTGGTGGTCGATTGGGGTACCGGAGGAGGACTTCCCGCTGTTCCTCTTGCGATCGCGTGCCCGGATATTCAGGTCGTTGCCGTGGACAAGGTCGGGAAGAAGGTACAGACCCTGCGCGCTATGATCCGGCGGCTCGGGCTCGCGAACATCAGGGTCTGGCACGGCCCCGCAGAAGCGCTCGCCGAAGACACGCATGCCGAATGCACCTATTCGGTGTCGCGCGCTACGGCGCCGCTCAGGGATTTATGGGGATGGCATGACCGGATTGCGCGGCCTTTCGCCGACCCCATGGCTGCGGACACATGGCGGCCCGGCGTAATTTGCCTCAAGGGGGGCGATCTCACGGATGAAATAGCGTCCATCGCCGGCGAGGCGGATATCGAGCGGATCGAGCTTGCGGATATGGACCCGCGCCCCTGGTTCCGTGACAAGGCGATGCTGGCCTGCACGGCCCGCACCTGAACCGGTTTGCCAAGCGCTTATGCCGCTGTTTTCGCCGGTTCGGGCTGCAGGCGGTGCAGAATATTTTGGGCGTCGGAAAGCCTCGGGACCTCCTGTACAATCGCCCGCAGCGTCCGGCTTTTCGTTTCCTTCAATACATACCTCCGGTCCAATCCGCTCAGCCGCTCGAGAAAACCGTAGAACAGTTGCTCATGGAAATACGGATCGCCTTCCGGGGACGGCATGTATAGAAAAAGCCGCTTGTTCTTGAAAAGCACTCTGGGCAGGCGCAGCGTCTGGCCAAGGAATTTCATTTCGGCCGCAGCAAACAGGTGATTCACCTCGGCGGGGAGGGCGCCGAAACGATCCTGCATCTCGTCGCGGATGGTTGCCAGCGCCCGGGCGTCCACGGCTTCACTGATGCGGCGGTAGATGTTCAGGCGTTCTACGTTGTTCGAGATGTAGCGCTCCGGGATGAAGGCGTCTTCTTCGATATCCACCGTGGTTTCGGGGACGCCCGGCGCCGTTTCCTCGTCCAGTACGTCCGGGAATTCTTCTTCCCGGAGTTCCAGCACGGCCTCCTCGAGAATCTTGTGGTAGGTTTCGAAGCCTACCTCCTCGATAAAACCGCTTTGCTCGCCCCCAAGGAGATTTCCGGCTCCCCGGATGTCCAGGTCGCGCATGGCCAGATGGAAGCCGCTTCCCAGATCGGAAAACTCTTCGACGGCTTGCAGTCTGCGCCGCGCCTCGCGCGTAAGCCCGTGGATGGACGAAACGAGCAGGTAGCAGAAAGCCTTCCGGTCCGACCGCCCGACCCGTCCCCGTAGCTGATGCAATTCGGCGAGTCCGAACCGATCGGCCCGGTTGACGATGATGGTATTGGCATTAGGTATATCGAGGCCGTTCTCGATGATACTGGTGCTCACGAGTACGTCGAAACGCCCTGCGATAAAGTCTGTCATGACCCGTTCCAGTTCGCTCGATTTCATCTGCCCGTGGGCTGTCCGCATGCGTACATCGGGTACGATGAGGCGCAGGCTGTCGGCCATTTCGTCCATATTGCAGATGTTGTTGTGCAGGAAGAATACCTGCCCGCCCCGGCTGATTTCATACAGGATTGCATCCCGGATGAGATTCTTGTCGAAGGTGTGAATCTCGGTGTTGACAGGGCGCCGGTTCGGCGGCGGCGTGGTGACGAGCGACAAGTCGCGGGCGCCCAGCAGCGAGAACTGGAGGGTTCGGGGGATCGGGGTGGCCGTAAGGGTAAGCGTGTCCACTTCGGCGCGCAACTTCCGCAGGCGCTCCTTGACGGCTACCCCGAAGCGCTGTTCCTCGTCGATAATGAGCAGCCCCAGGTCCTTGAACCGGATATCCTGCGATGTCAGGCGATGGGTGCCCACCACGATGTCGACGGCTCCTTCCTCGATCTTCTTGGCGATCTGCTTTTGCACGGCGCCGGAACGGAAACGCGACATCATTTCCACTTTAACCGGGTACTTGTTCAGCCTTTTCGAGAAGGTTTCGAAATGTTGTGCGGCAAGGATCGTCGTGGGCACAAGCACGGCCACCTGCTTGCCGTCCTGCGCTGCCTTGAAAGCTGCCCGGACAGCGACTTCCGTTTTGCCGAACCCGACATCTCCGCAGATGAGCCGGTCCATAGGCACCGGAGCTTCCATATCGCCTTTGACGGAATTCGTTGCGGTGGTCTGATCGGGCGTGTCTTCGTACCGGAATGAGGCTTCCATTTCCCGTTGCCAGACCGTATCCGGGGAAAAAGCGACCCCGGCGGATTGCTTCCGCTTTGCGTAGAGCGCGATCAGGTCGCGCGCCATGTCCTTGACCTTGCACTTGGTGCGGGATTTCGTGCGTTCCCACTGCCCGGAACCGAGTTTGGTGAGCGCAGGCGGACGGCCGTCCTTGCCCGAGTATTTATGGAGTTTGTGCAGTGCGTTGACATTGACATACAGGACATCTTCGTCCCGGAAAAGCACTTTCACGGATTCCTGCTGTTTCTCGCGTACGGTAATGCGGTGGAGCCCGGCGAACCGACCGATGCCGTAATCCACATGCACCACGAAATCGCCGGGCGAGAGATTCTTGAGCGCTTGCAGACTAAGGCCGCCGTAGCGTTTTTTCTGGCCGCGCACGGAGGGGCGGTGATACCGGTTGAATATCTGGTGATCCGTGTAGACGGCGAGGCCGAGCGAAGGGATTTCGAATCCTTCGTGCAGCGATTCGATGGAGATGCGGACGCTTTGCTGCGCGGTCTCGTCGTCGAGCAATTCGGACAGGCGGACCTCCTGTCCCCGGCTGTCGCAAAGGATGAATGTGCGGGCGCCCTGTTCGGCATTGGCCAGAATACGGCTGCGCAGAAGGCCGATGTTTCCATTGAAATCCGGTTGCGGCGATGCCTCGAATTGGAGCGTTTCTTCCCCGGCGCCGGAGAACGAACCGAGCAGCACCCGATTGTACCGGAGCAGGGATTTCTCGAAGAGTTCAGCGGAGAGATACCGCGTGGCGGGGGCGGGCGCCTCGTTGTCTTCGTCCAGTGTATGATGCCAGGCTTTTGCAGCGGCATCGAACTGTTCGGCGGCCTTCTCTACAAGTCCTTCTTCGTCCGTTGTGATGAGGAGGGTTCGTTCGGGGAATTGTTCGAAGATAGGGGCGTGCGCGCTGTTGCCGGAAAGGTCGTTTCCCATATTCGGGACGAGGCGGGCCACGGTCAGGCGGCTGACGGATCGTTGCGACCGGGGATCGAATTCCCGCAGGGATTCTATCTCGTCGCCGAAGAATTCAGCCCGCACGGGCCAAGAGCCGGTAAATGGATAGATGTCGAGGATGCCGCCCCGCAGCGCCATTTCTCCGGGCCGTTCCACGAACTCGACATGTTCGAAACCCAGCTCCACAAGGCGGTTTGCAAGGTCTTCGGGGGGAAATACGGCCCCCGAGGCGATGGAAATCGTCCGGTTTCGGACCGTTTCCGTCGCCGGGGCCATTTCCACGAGCGCCTCGACGCTGGTTACCACGAGGCCGCGGAATCCTTCGGCTATCTGCTGGAGCACATCGCCCCGGGCAATGAGCGGGGCCGGATCGTCCAGTTGTTCGGTGTCGTAGGGTTTGTGTCCGGTGGCCGGCAGCCGCACGACGCCCTGGTCTTCCTCGACGAGCTGGGCGATGTCTCCGAAGGCCCAGGCCGCTATTTCTTCGTCCGGCGCCACATAGACGCAGAGGCTTTGCGACGCCTTGGCGGTTTCGTGGAGTTGTCCGAGCAGGAAAGACGAGACGGATCCTGCCAGTCCTTTCACCTGGAGGGTGGACGGCGCTTGGGGATCCATCCGCTTGCACCATGCGCACACCTTGCGGAAGGTGTCCGTGGAGGCCAGTTGCCTGCGGATCGAAGCAAGAGCCACGGGTCGAACGGATTTTGTGGAGAAAAGACGCAGAGCCGCTGCCGCATGGGAGCGCTTGCGCACCCGGCGCGACGGAAAACGACGAAACGGGCCGGGAGGTTCACAAGGGCGGAAAAATCCATGCAGCCATCCGTATCCATAAATACCTGCAGTGTGTAAAAAAGTATTAGAAATGGAGTAGAAAAGTATTAGAAATGGAGTAGAAATTACTCAAAACGACGATTTCGGGGGTTTAAGGGGCGCCGTATTGGCGGCGGTTGAGACGGGGAAGCACGGAATTGGGGAAGCCCCACACGGATTTAGTCATTGGGCTTGATGAGACTAAAAGTTGCAGCGTGGTGCCTCACCGCTCTCGGTGCTCGGGCGGTTTTACTCACGGACTGCCAAGGCTCCTGGACCTGCCGGAACCCGTCGGGACTGAAACACCCCTGTCCGCCCTTGCCCACACTTCTGCGAGCACGGCGTAGGTCTCACGCGCCGCGACCTCGTCGCCCAGAGCCATGGCGGCGCCGGCCAGGCCCAGCAGCGATTGGGTGCGTTTCGGAGTACGGGCGAGCTGCTCCTCCCAGGCGGCCCGCGCTTCGGAGTGGCGGCCAAGCGCGGCCAGCTCGGTCGCGAGGAGTTCGTGGGGCGGCATGAGTGTCGCCGGGGGGCCGAACTCGTACGGCAGAGATTCTTCGAGCCGGGCTGCCTCTTCCAGCACCGCGATCCCGGCGTCCGCGTCGCCCGTGGCTAAAGCGATCAACCCGTCCAGCTCGTGGAGAAGGATGCCCCGTCGCGGGTCGCGCTCGTCGTTGGGCGTACCGTAGCGGGACCGGAGCTGCACGGCGCCGTCCAGGTCGCCGGTCCGGAGCGCGGCAAGCGCGTCGACGAAGTCGTACGGCAGCGCCAGATTCGGGAACGCCTCCAGGTCGGCGGTCAACTCTCCCGCCCCCGCCCAGTCCCCCGCGTCGATCACCGCGCGGGCCCGCATGTTCACGAAGTGGTCCGCCTCTCCCCGGCTCGGGTCGTCGGCCATGCGTTCCCGGCACGCCTCCATCACGGCGGCCGCGTCCTTCAACCGTCCCAGCTGCAGGTGACCGTAGTGCAGCCACGACGTATAATGCCCGCACACGTTCGTCCGCCGCCCCTTCCGCTCCAGCCCCGCGTTCTGTACGTCCCGGGCGCGCACGTTCGCGATCACCACATCGTCCCAGAGCCCCATGGCCACGAAGATGTGCGAGGTCATGTGCTGCGCGTGGGAGGCGTCCGGCGCGATCTCCGAGTAGGCGCGCGCCGCGGGGAGTCCGAGCGGCGCGTGGATGGGATCGTCGAAGGCGTGGATGATGTAGTGGGCGGCGCCGGGGTGCATCGGGTTGGCCTCGAAGACGGGTTGCGCGACGGCGGCGGCCTTCATGTAGATCGCGAAATCGCGGCCGTCGTGCGCGGTGCCGAGGAGCGAGAGGGCGTAGAGGGCCGCGGCGTCGTGGTCGTCGGGGTACTTCTCGGAGAGGCGGCGCATGGCGTCCCGGTAGAGGAAGTCGCGCTTCTGCTTGGGGCCGTCTCCGTAGAGGACCTCGACGGTCTCGAACCAGTCCCGTTCGCGCTCGGTCGGAACCCGTGCGAGGCGCTCGGCGGTGGTGGGAGCGTACTTCGCCAGGATGGCCAGCGCCGCGTCGCGGTCCTGCTGCATCCAGATCGGGTGATTGTGGGTCTGGGCCTCGCCCCAATACGCCATTGCGAAGCCCGGATCGATCTCGCGGGCTCTCCGGAATTGGGTTGCGGCGTCCTCGTACTCGAAGTTGTGGAGCAACAGGAGACCAGCCTCGAAGTACGGCTGCGCTTCGGCGGCTCCCGAGGTCGGGAAGGTGACCGATCCGAAGTTCTGGGCGGCGCTCCTCACGGGGTTGAGCATGAGAAGCGCTACCACCGTGATGAGCGCCGGGATCGTGGCCGCCGGGAACCGCCTTTGTTTTTTCATCTTCAGCTTTCCTTGCTGTTCGTTTGAGGCCAACTTAAGGCATATCCCAATGTTCCCCCAGTCACATCCCGCCGCCAGTCGAGACCGCCCCATCCCGATGCGCTTTTTCGATACCGCTTTTGGCGGACTATATCCGGTGCCGGATGAATGGCACGGGGACATGGAACGCTTGAGGATATCCGGCGGTACCCCTGTTTCACGAAATCTTTTCCTCGTAAAACACACCAACCCATGAAGCGATCGGCTGTACGCATTGCCATCCTGACGATTATGCTCGCTATGTTGCCCTCCGTGGCGCAAGGGCAAATATGGGAAGGGACGACAGGCGGTTCAATAAACGATCATGATCAACGGGAAGAAGCCCAGAGGAAAAAGCTAAGAGCGACCCGTCCGGGGACATTCGCTGCCCTGGCGCGGGCGGCCCGTAACGATTCCCGGAATGCAGCGGAATATGACGCATTGGCGGTGCAGGCGCGGGCGTTGGCGTCGGAGGCGTTACAACGCGCGGAAAAAGCGCGAAGATTGGCGGTGGAGGCATTCTATATGGCACGGATTGAAACCCCGGACAAGTGGTGGGAGATTGTGGAGGCACAAGAACGCACAGCGGAAAAATGGGAGCAGGAAGCAGCGCTATGGAAACAGGAGGCGAAGGTATGGGGTCAGGCTGCAGAGGGCGGCGCCATGATTCATGGCGTGTTGCGCCTCTGTCCGCTTGCGAGTCCGCCTGGATTTGACCGGAATCCAAACTGGTCGGAGTCATGCAGGGAGGTGGCGATACGGTAGAATCGGAAGGCGTGTATAGCAGCGCCAGGGGGATTATACAGGACAAGCTCCTGATTAAATCATAATTTCCTGAAAAATAACGACTTATTGAAAAATATCGGAGCATAACATCCACCCCGGCAAGTGAAGACATCGAAGAATGTAAATCCAGGATCGCCGCGTTCCGGAAAAAGCACGCTGGAGGAGCGCTTTTTCCTGAGCGGACCGGGCAGGCGGCTGGCCGAACTGATCCGGGCCGTGCGCATCTTCTTCGAATTCCTCCGGGGCTTTCGCAAGCTGCATTTTGTCGGGCCTTGCGTGACGGTTTTCGGTTCGGCCCGCTTCCCCGAAGATCACGTCTACTACCAGTTGGCCCGACAGGTAGGTGGCGAACTGGCCGCCGCAGGGTTCACCGTGATGACCGGAGGAGGCCCCGGTATTATGGAGGCCGCCAACCGCGGAGCCCAGGAGGCAGGCGGACGCAGTATCGGCTGCAATATCGAGCTTCCCGAAGAGCAGGACCCCAACCCGTATCTGGACCAGTGGGTGGAGTTCAACCACTTCTTTGTCCGCAAGGTGATGCTGGTCAAATACTCCTATGCATTCGTGGTGCTGCCGGGTGGTTTCGGCACCCTGGATGAGATATTTGAAACGCTTACCCTGGTGCAGACGGGGAAGATACTGGATTTGCCGGTCGTTGTGATGGGTGCCGAGTACTGGTCGGAAATGATCGACTTCGTTTCCCATACCATGGTTCGCGAGGGGACAATCAGTCCGGAGGACGCTGATCGGTGGGTGATTACCGATTCCCCTGAGGAAGCCGTCTCCAGCATCGTCAAAGCGGCCAACGCGCGATTCCACCTCAATCTGAAACCCCAGTGGATTCTGGGCGAATCCGGGCGGCTTCCTCGACGCGAAGCCCCTCGTTAACGATGCGGCAAACCAGAATCTCTCGACCCTTCGGCGTCAATCGGGCATTTTTGTGTATCTTCATTTGGATCTCTCCCTGGTTTTCGGTGCGGCTGTCCATGATAAATTCGGACGTCAGGATCTAATGAACAACCTGTTGAGAGATCACAGCTGGTAGGCATCGGACTCAAACTCTTGCTGCAGCCCACCGACACGCAGGTGCTTCTCCAGACCCGCTCCGACCCGCACCAATGAATTCCAACCGAAGCAACCACGCCGAACCCCGTGGACCGATCGCCTACATGGCGGGCAACGGCGTCGCGGCCAACCTGCTGATGTTCGGCATCCTCGCGGTGGGTCTCGTGTCGCTGACCGGTCTCGAGCAGGAAGCGTGGCCCACGGTGCCCTTCAACCAGTTCGAGATCTCGGTGCCGTTCCCCGGCGCAACGCCCGAGGAGGTGGAAGAGGCCATCGTCGTCAAGATCGAGGATGAGGTCCGGGGACTGGCGGACGTGAAGACGGTCAGGTCCGTAGCGGCCCCGGGGATGGCGTCCGTCAGGGTTGAAGTCAACTCGGGTACGGAGATGGGCGCCAAGAAGGACGAAATCGAGTCGGCGGTGGGGCGGATTCAGACGTTCCCGGGCGGCGCCGAGCGGCCCCAGATCCGGGAGATGACGAACGCGCAAAGCATGATGCGTCTCGTCCTCTACGGCGACGTTCCCGAGCGTTCGCTGAAGGAGCTCGCCTACCGGATCGAGGACGATCTTGCAGCGCTCCCGAACGTGTCCCTGGTCGAGACCAGCGGGGTGCGCAACTACGAGA